>PMIG01000255.1 GCA_003157055.1 Bacteroidales bacterium
GAAAAGAAAATCCAACTGAATTTATCCATCCCCGAGCGTTGCAGGAATCTGCTCAGGAGAATGGCAGCTGAGAGGGTGATGGAGAACCCAGGCCAGGTGGTAACGGGGGCATCCATAGCTACGGAGTTGCTGTTGAACGCAGTGAAAGAGGTAGCAGGAGAAACCACGAAAGAAGGAGGAACTAAGAAATGAAACTGGCATCTGAAAAGAGTTTGAACCGGGGGATATGTCCGGTCATGAACATCAAAGGGAAAACGGTGACATATCCATTTACACTGCAATACAATTATTTCAGTTTTGCATGTGCTCAGGGGATTCTTGGCGCAAAGCAGATGATGGTCATGGACATTATTGGGACACATTTGATTCACCGTCTGCATAAGAATTTTAGTTTCTCCGGTAGAATTCCGCAACCCAAGGAAAAGAGGGTGAAAGAAATATCGGGGCAATATATGTCCGCTAAGCTGCTAAAATATATGGCAGAACATCTTTCTCCGGCAAATAAAGGCATAATCCCAGAAGGATGGTACAGCGAAGAAGGGAATCTGTATGACGTTGATAAAGTACATGCCAGGATAAAGAAACCTTTCACCATCACCTTGAATGATGGGCAGTTACGCAGGGAACTGCCATTTTTAAAGAAATATTCATCAAGACAAATAGGGAGGATGATCGTGCAGACCTCTCAATCTACCTTATTGATGAATTATCCCATCTGCATTTATACGGGGAAAAAATACGAGGCAATCCCCTTTAATAACTTTGGTCATCTTTCCCGACTATTTACCTTGGAGAAACCAAGAAATAGCAAGGTGTCAAAAAGCGGGAAGGTCCTTGAAAGGGAATATAGAATCAGATTCGACACCGTACTGGGGTACATGTTCGCGCAAAATATTTCTTCCTCCTACATGGATCTTCTGCCGGGGAAATTCTATGAGATGTCCGACTATGCCCAACTCTATTACCGCCTGTTTATCCTGAGTTATTACCCGAACAAGGCAACGGGGAAAATTCCAAAGAATCCGCTTTCCATTGAAGAAATCCGCAAAAGACTTGCACTGAAGACGAAAGACACATCCATGGTCAGAAAGGTCATCAGGAGAATTCTGGAAGAATTAAAAGCAAATAATTTTATCGGTGGCTTTACAGAGGAGAAATTGGATCGGAAATATGTCTACCGATATGTGAAAAATTCCTGGCAGGAGATTACTGGGGAAGAAAGTCCCTCCGAAACTGATTTGGGTTTTGATGGGAACTGATTTGGTTGATATCAGGAACTCATTGGGGTTTTTACGAATATCTCTGGAACTCATTTGAAAAATGGCATTTAACCAATTAGATTGTTTGATTATTTTCGCTTATAAATTAATTCATATTAATTATGTGGAGAAAAAATGTCCAGGAAGACCTGTCCATTTTCTCCCCATAGAAAGAAGGAAAAGATTTCATAATCTCAAAAGTTACTTAAGGAATTAATCCTGAAGTAAAAGCATTGAATTCAAAACTAAAGTTTCAGATGAGAAATGTTCCAACAGGGGACGAAGGTAANNGGCAGGTCTTTGAAATGGACCAAGTCTTGAGCAATATTCAAACGAAGTCTTCAAGCAGCCTATTTCAAGGACAAGGATGCTGGTGATCCTAAAGTACTGTATTTTTTCAATGGAGGTATTAGACGCAGCGGCACTTTTTGGCCACAGCACGCATTGACGGCAGCCGCGCGAATTTGCCAGTTCTTAGCTGAGGACATCCGTTTATCAAGAAGGAAAAATACAAAATATGGTCATTAGATTATTAGGATATGGAGGAAAAAGTTATGCTCAAGAGAAATGAGAGAAAGAAAAGTTTCAATCAGTGTAATAAAGCTTATATGAGCAGCTATGACTGGAATTACATGGTCCTCGACCTCGTTGATTATATCGAGAGTAATTTGTCATCCGCTGCAATCAGTCGAGGCGGTAGTGTGGATGAATGGAAGTATTCCAAAGAATTCTGTTTGGAAAAAGGTCTCAATTGGCGAGCCATCAAAAAAATGATTGAATTTACAGTTTGTCAAGTTTTTGACTGTGAAGCAGATTTGGCCAATTATGAAGAATTCAAAGCGTTGACAAAAGAGGACTGTCAGATTGCGTCTTCGACTAAAAATGATGATAGTCAGGTTACGGCTACACCCATAAAAGGTGATCATAAGTGTTTGCCTATGGCAGTAATTGATTATTCGGAAATTCTAGAAAATCTTTATGATAAGTGAATTCGGAAGAAGTCCGCAATTTCCTCAAAGGTCATATCGGGACCGATGGAGTGGCTGCTGCTTTTTCTGGTTATATCTGCACAACCACCACTGGAACCTTCTTGGGTCGTCCTGAGAAGGAAATCTTTTGGAACGCATATATTGGGGTGGTATGAAGAAGCAATGGCTCTTGAGTCAGTTTTTATGGAGCAAGTGGATCATGGCTTTTCATTGCTGTATGATATATGAATCGCTGCAGAAGAAAGGCAAATCACACGATGAATAACCCTGGAAAAAACAAGGGACGTGCTGATGAATCAATTGATCAGATC
>PMIG01000252.1 GCA_003157055.1 Bacteroidales bacterium
GCATGGCTTTTCTGTTCTGAGCGACATCGCAATAATCCAGTACAAAGTAGATAACGTGTACAACAAATTGTCGGAGAGAGGAATATCCCTTAACGATCCGGAGCTTAAAATTATATGGCCGACAGGCGGAACCACACCGGTGATAAGTGAAAAAGATTTGAAAAACCCTTCCTTCAGGAAGGCAGAAAATAATTTCTGAGATTATGGCTGTAATACTTGTGACAGGCGCAAACGGGCAACTCGGCAATGAGCTTAAAGAAGCAGCAAAAAACTATTACGGCTACCAGTTTATCTTTACTGATATCGACACACTTGATATCACTGATAAAGCGCAGACTGAAAAATTCATTAATAACGCCGATCCGGGATGGATAATAAACTGCGCTGCCTATAACCTTGTCGACAAGGCTGAAAAGGAACAGGAGAAGGCAATGCTGATCAACAGTATTGCAGTTAAAAACATTACAGATGCATTAAGCGGCAAAGCCTGCAGACTGATTCATATTTCGTCAGATTATGTCTTTGACGGCAATTCAAATGTTCCTTATAATGAAGGCTCTGTGCCTAATCCGCTCAACGTTTATGGAAAATCAAAGCTCGAAGGAGAAAGAGCCGCTCTTCTTCACTTCGGATCAATGGTAATAAGAACTTCATGGCTCTATTCTTCATTTGGTGAAAATTTTGTCAAAACCATAATTTCAAAGGGAAAGGGAAACAGCTCGTTAAAAGTCGTGTTCGACCAGACCGGAACCCCGACCTATGCCGCCGATCTCGCAAATGCAATAATGACGGTCATTTCAGGTGTTATAAGGAATAAGCTTGCCCTTCATGCCGGCATTTATCATTATTCAAATGAAGGTGTCTGCAGCAGGTATGATTTTGCGACAGAGATTGTAAAGGAAGCCGGACTTGACTGCAGGATTATCCCGGTTCTCACAAAAGATTACTATACTGAGGTCAGGAGACCATCATACTCTGTGCTCGATAATACCAAAATAAAGGAAACCTATAATCTGGAAATCCCACACTGGAGAAGCAGTTTGAAAAAATGCATAAAACAGTTACAATAATAAATAACCCCCACTTCAACCCTCCCCTACGGGGGAGTGAGCTATCTTAGCTTTCCCCCTTGGAGGAAACGGGAAAGGGGGTTTTGTAAAACAAAGAATAAATTTATCTATTTCAATATGTTGACAACCGACGAAATCAGAAAGAGAGCCAGCCAGTGGCTTGGAAGCGACTTCAACGAGGAGACCCGGAAAGAAGTTGCAGATATGCTTGAAAATGATGAAAAGAAACTTATCGATGCCTTTTACCAGGATCTCGAATTCGGGACAGGCGGACTGAGAGGCATCATGGGAGCCGGAACAAACAGGATGAACATATATACCCTCGGCATGGCTACCCAGGGACTCTCAAACTATATTATCAAACAATGCGGTAACAAGGGAATTAGTGTCGCAATAGCTCACGATTGCAGGAACAACAGCAGGTACTTTGCCGAAACAACTGCGAATATTTTCTCCGCCAATGGCTTTAAAGTCTACCTCTTCGAGTCGCTCAGGCCAACACCCGAATTGTCATTTGCCATAAGGCATTATAAATGCCAGAGCGGGGTTGTGATAACTGCTTCGCACAACCCGCCGGAATATAACGGCTACAAAGCGTACTGGAACGATGGCGGACAGGTTGTTGCCCCCCATGATGAAGGGATTACTGCCGAGGTAAGGAAAATTAAATCCGTCAGCGAAATAAAGTTCAACGGCAATAAGGACGAGATCAAAATAATAGGAAAAGAAACAGACGACCTCTTCCTGGCAGAGGTCCTTAAGATGAGCCTGAACCCTGAAATAATTAAAAAGCACAGCGATATTGGGATAGTTTACACTCCGATTCACGGTACAGGAATAATGCTGATCCCTCCTGCCCTTAAGTTATTCGGATTCAGGAATATAATCCATGTACCTGAACAGGATAAGATTGACGGAAACTTCCCAACGGTAAAATCGCCTAATCCTGAAGAGCCCGGAGCTCTGAAGATGGCAATTGAAAAGGCGATCGCGACAGGGGCAGAGCTTGTTATGGCTTCCGACCCCGATGCCGACAGGCTCGGAATAGCCTGCAGAAATAAAAAAGGTGAGTTTGTTCTCCTGAATGGTAACCAGACCTGTGTGCTACTAATTTATTATATCCTCTCACAGTATAAGGAGAAAAAGTTGTACAAGGGCAACGAATACATTATCAAGACAATCGTTTCTACAGATCTCATGGACAGAATAGCAGAGAAGCATAATGTGGAATGTTACAACGTTCTAACCGGCTTCAAATTCTTCGCCGAACTCATAAGAGAACTCGAAGGAAAAAAGAAATATATCGGAGGCGGTGAGGAAAGCTATGGATTCCTGCCCGGAGATTACGTGCGTGACAAGGATTCGGTAGCCTCATGTTCACTCATGGCCGAAATATCCGCATGGGCAAAAAGCAGGGGCAAATCGATTTACGAAGTGCTTATCGATATTTATACCAAATATGGCTTTTTCAGGGAAAAGCTGATAAATATTGTCCGCAAGGGACTGGAGGGTCATAGCGAGATCAAGGCTATGATGATGGCTTACAGGAATAACCCGCCGGAAAATATCAATAATAGTAAAGTAGTGAAGATTAACGACTACGATTCACTTATTTCGACTGACTGCATTACCGGTAAGGAAACAAAGATCGACCTCATTCAGTCTGATGTCCTGCAATTTTTTCTTGAGGACGGATCCAAAATATCTGTCAGGCCTTCGGGAACGGAACCGAAAATCAAATTTTACTTCAGCGTAAATGCAAAACTAAGCTCTGCTGATAAATTCGAAGAGACTGAAAAGATACTTGATCAGAGAATTGACGGAATCATTAATGATTTGAAACTTGCATGATTGTCTTTAACTCCTGCTCTGCAGGAGTGTCTTTGAGTCTTAAAGTCTTAACGGGCTACGCCCTGTCTTTTGGAGTCGACAGCAAAGCGTCAGGACTAAAAGACAGTCCGCCGGATGGCGGATAAGACAGCGAAGCGTCAAAACTATATACTTTAGAACTTAAGATAATCAGTTATGAAATCCTATCGTAAAGAACTCTGGTTTGAGATACCAACCCGGAGAGCATTCGTAAATATAACCAGCCAGGTTGAGAAGTGCCTTTCTGAAAGCGGAATAGCTGAAGGTTTAGTACTTGTAAATGCGATGCACATTTCGGCCAGCGTATTTATAAATGATGATGAAGCCGGCCTTCACCACGACTTCGAAGCATGGCTTGAGAAGCTGGCTCCCGAAAAGCCTTATTCACAGTATAAGCATAATGGCTTCGAGGATAATGCCGATGCCCATATCAAGAGAACCTTAATGGGTCGCGAGGTTGTGGTTGCCGTTACGAACGGGAGACTCGATTTCGGTCCCTGGGAACAGATATTCTACGGGGAGTTTGACGGGAAACGGAGGAAACGGGTATTGGTAAAAATAATTGGTGACTGAAACCGGTTACCGGTTACCGGTCACCGGTTGCCGNNATACCCTGATCGATAAAGACCCTCTCCCATTGGCCTCCCTGAGCTTTATGACATGTAACGGCATAAGCAAATTTTATCTGGAGTGCATTGAACCACTTGTCGTTTTTTACAGCTTCAAACTGTTTTCTCCTCGATTTAATATGCTGATAATCAGCAAGTACACTCTGAAAGAGTTCCTTGTTCTTTTCTNNGATTCGACCTCGAAGTCGTAATCCGGAAAATAGAGAGTCATATCGGCAAACCTGAATCCATAACGTTCCTCGAATTTCCTGATCTTCCTGATCTCTGCAATGTCGCCATTGGCGATGAATCCCGGCCCATTCTCATCCTCTTCCAGCAGAGAGTAATTATTCTTCACTATCATCACTATATCCCCGGTGCTGATCTCCTCTTCCCTGAAGAATAT
>PMIG01000273.1 GCA_003157055.1 Bacteroidales bacterium
TGCTGATAAATATGGCAATATGGTATCACTCATTCAGAGCAATTATCGCGGAATGGGTTCAGGGATGTGCCCGACCGGACTGGGTTTTGTTCTACAGGACAGAGGCGAGATGTTCAGTCTTGAAGAAGGTCATAATAATGTATATGCTCCGGGGAAAAGACCATTTCATACAATTATTCCTGCATTTATTACAAAAAATAAGAAACCATGGATCAGTTTCGGAGTGATGGGAGGTGATATGCAACCACAGGGACATGTCCAGATTGTAATTAATCTGATAGATTTCAAGATGAATCTTCAGGAAGCAGGAGATGCTCCAAGGATTCACCATATTGGATCATCTGAACCAACCGGTCAGCAGATGACAAATGGCGGAATTCTGCTTCTTGAAAGCGGCTTTCGTACTGAAGTCATTCAGAAATTAATGTCAATGGGCCATATAATACAATGGGACCTTGGAGGATACGGAGGGTACCAGGCGATAATGTGGGACAATAAGAACAAGGTATGGTTCGGTGCTTCAGAATCGAGGAAGGACGGACAGGCGTCAGGATATTAGGGCATAACAGCTTCCTTTTTTAATTCCAGAACCTGCGTTGTTCCACCTGTTTCAAGGTTAATTCCGTGAGGCTTGTTGGTTTTCCATGAGCCGCATGTGAAATCGGGGACGTCTATCGACTGTGATCTGTTAGCGACAGACCATTCACTCAGAGGAGCTATTGAACTCCAGAGTGCACCGTCATAAACATCTTCGTCGAGCGGAAGGCCATTCCTAAGGCAATCTATCAACCGCCAGTCCATGATGAAATCCATTCCTCCGTGGCCGCCTACTACTTTAGCCTGCTCACCTATCCTTTTAACAATCTCCGGTGTATGTTCGTTGCTAATCTTTTTCATTAATTCATCGCTAGCCCATTCTTCACTCAGAGCAATGAGTTCCTTAGGATATTTTATCGCCATTCCCGCAGTTCCTTTAACAAGGTGTATCCTGGAATATGGATGAGTCGATGAAACATCATGCTGGACCAGAATCGTTTTACCGAGATGGGTCATGATATGAGTAGTATTCGTATTACCACGATAGTTCCTGTTTGCAAATTCCTTGAAGAATGGATCGGTCGCGGCAAGTTCATTCGCATGTTTGCCCATAGTAAAATCGAAGGTTGACATTGATGAAAGATATTCCATCCTGTCGCCTCTGTTGATATTCATTACCTGACAAATAGGCCCAAGTCCGTGAGTCGGATACAGGTTGCCGTTGCGGGATGCATTTTCCTTCAGACGCCACATGTCGGTATACGCTCCGTCGACCTGTTTATCATCGAGAGGCTTCTTGAAGTTATAACCCATCAAGTTATGAATGTATGCTCCCTCACCATGAATGATATCGCCAAACATTCCCTGCCGTGCCATATTGAGAGTCAGAAGTTCAAAGAAATCGTAACAGCAGTTTTCAAGCATCATGCAATGCTTTCTGGTTTTTTCCGAAGTCTCGACAAGCTGCCAGGCTTCATCGAGTGTTCTGGCAATGGGAACCTCGCAGGCAACATGTTTGCCATTTTCCATAGCATAGACTGAAATCGGAGTGTGGAGTATCCAGGGAGTGCAAGTATATATTAGGTCGAGATCCGGAAGCTCTACCAGTTTCTTCCATCTGTTTTCATCGCCGAAAAACTCTTTTGCGGCAGGTCTGCCGATGCTCTTAAGGTATTTTTGTGATTCCTTCACGCAAACTTCCCTTTTATCGCATAAAGCTCTTATCTCAAGACCATCAATATATGAGAGACGCTGAACAGCATCACTGCCACGGTCACCGAGGCCAATTATACCGATTCGGACCAGAGGTATTGAAGGAGCAGCATAACCCGACATATTGAATCGCTGGGAATGGTATTGTCTGGCCGATTTGAGAATTGCCTGAAGGTTTGATTTGGTTTCTTTGTCTGATTTGAATCCTGTCAGAATTGAGCCGGCTACTGTTCCGGCCCCGGCTATTGATGCTTTTTTTAGAAAATCGCGGCGATTGCTTTTCATAAAATGGATTTATAAAATGGGAAATAGCGTGAATATTCTCTTGCAAAATAATATTTATTTTTCAAAAAAAATGTGCAGAAAAATTTGATTAGTTTTAAAAATGATAGTGTGATCGTACAGTAATCATATTTTCAACAGTGAACTGTATATACTCCTTACTTTTTCTGCTTCTTTGTCCCATATCAGCTTTTCTGAAGCATGAATGGCGTTCTTCTTAAGATTATTTAAATATTTATGATCGTCCCGAACCTTTATGAGTGCGTTGCTTATTTCCTGAGGTGAAATGTCAGAAATGATGATACCGCATTCATTTTCCTCGACAATCTTCTTCACTTCCGGCAGAGAGCCTGCGATAACCGGGATGCCGGCTGAAATATAGTCAAATAGTTTATTTGGAAGACTGAACCTGTAATTCAGATTAGTGTCCTTATCAAGACTTAATCCGGCATCTGCCGATCTCGTGTATCTCATCATTTCTTTCCATGAAAGAGCAGGAATAAACCTCACTCTGTCCTGTAAGTTAAGGCCTTTAACTTTCGACTTCAGCAGGGGAAGCAGATCACCGGAGCCAATTATGAGAAGGGTAATTCCATTTGTCATACCAATAGCTTCGATAAGCTCCTCTCCTCCTCTGTCAGCATTGATGCCAGTGCCCTGAATTATTGCCAGCAGATGGGATTGCTCGATGCCAAGTTCCTTACGGGTATAACTCTTGATCCCTTTTGATGACTCAGCACAGTTTCTCACCGTTATCGGTCTTATCCCATACTCACTTAAATACTTTTCAGCAATCGGATCACTTACTGTTATAACATTATACAAGTTAGGAAAAACAGATCGTTCAATGGTTCTCCAGACCCATTTCACAAATGGCCTGTTTTGTATTTCAGGAACCCCGGTAAAATATTCATGTGAATCGTAGACCAGAGGAATCCTTCTGATTTTTGAGACGATATAATTCGGTAAAAGGGTATCGAGATCGTCAGCCACCAGCAGGTCATTCTTTCTGAAAAGAAGGCTGAAAAAGAGACGCATATTGAAGAATCCATAAAACAGGAATCCTCTCCTGAAGATCATTCTGAACCGTATTGCCCTTATTTTCAGCTCATTTATATCACAACATTTTCCAGACCTTCTTCCGATTATAGTCACATTACACCCGAGTCCGGTTACAAGTGATGCCATTTTCTGTACACGCTGATCGTGGCAAATACAATTGGTTACCGAAAATACGACGGATGGTTTTTTTTCACTTGGTTGCATCTCATAACATTGAGTTTTTAATATTCTTTTCAGCAAGCTCGAGAATCTTTCTGATTCTCCGTGAATAGGTCTCCTCCCTTTTGGCATTGGTCAGCCATTGAAGGTATAGTCTCCGTATTGAGACTGGAAAATTCTGAAAATTATTCAAGGCTGTTTTATTTTTATTGAGTTCTTTAAGGAGGTCCTCAGGAATGTCAGGCATTACCATATTCCTGACCTCCATAATTGAGGGATTATCAAGGTACACCTGAAAAGCATCAAGGCCAGGCTTCATCATCAGACCTTCGCTGATCATCTTTTTTACCCGGGAAACATTTATTTCCGACCAGATGCTATCGCGGCGTCTTGGTGTAAACCGTTGAATATAGTAATTATCATTTACTCTTTTGAGCTTACCGTCTATCCATCCGAAGCAGAGGGCTTCTTCAACTGCATCATTATATGGGATACGCTGTTTACCGGATGGTTTTTTATAGAATACCAGCCATGCTTCCATAACGGTTGCATGATTCTTTGAAAGCCACTCGCGCCATTCTTCCCTCTTTGTGAAATGAAGTTCCATTAAATAGAAGATTAATACAAAGTAATAGATAATTGCCGGAAAAAGAAATATTATACGTTACATACTGATCTACTGTTAATTAATTAACAATAAATACTCAATTCTGAAGCGGAATACCATAATTCCTGAGCTTTGTATATTTTTACAAAAAAAAGAGGATGCTGATCCGCGGGAATATTTCGCTAAAGAAGTACAACAGTTTTGGCCTTGATTATAAAGCAAGATATCTTGTTCAGGTGAAGACAGAAAAAGAGGCTGCGGCACTTTTCAACGGTATAATCAATCTGAAAGGACCAATTCTGATCATGGGTGGCGGAAGCAATTTCTTGTTTACAGGCGATTATAACGGGGCAATTATTGTTCCTGGATTCAAGGGAATAAAAACTGAAGAGGTATCAGATGAATTTGCGATCATTTCAGCCGGGGCCGGAGTTTTATGGGACGACCTGGTTGAATGGAGTGTATCGAAAGGCTATGGTGGACTTGAGAATCTCTCGCTAATACCCGGACTCGTCGGGGCTGCACCGGTTCAGAACATCGGGGCTTATGGTGTTGAAGCGAAGGATACAATCGTAAAAGTAAGAACTATCTCGACACATGACGGATCTATCCGTTTTTTCTCAAATGATGAGTGCGGATTCGGTTACAGGAACAGCATCTTTAAAAATAGTGAGAAAGGAAATTTTCTGGTGACAAGGGTATATTTCCGACTTAAAGTCAATCCGGAACCTGATCTCGCTTACGGTACTTTAAAAGATGAAATATTGAAGCTTGGAGAGCCTTCTCTGAGAAACATGCGGCAGGCAGTGGTAAACATCAGGAGAAGCAAATTACCTGATCCGGCAGTTATTGGAAATGCCGGCAGCTTTTTCAAGAATCCTGTTGTTGAGAGTGCTGTGGCAGATAATCTTTTGAAGATATTTCCGGGATTACCTTGCTATAATGATCGTCCCGGATCAATAAAACTTGCCGCAGGATGGATGATAGAAAAGTGTGGATGGAAGGGAAAAAGGATCGGAGATGCCGGTGTTCATGAAAAGCAGGCACTGGTTCTGGTGAATTANNCTGAATATTTTTCTTTTATTCAGCTCCTTCTGATAGAGAGCCGCATACCTGTTGTGTTCAGCCAGAGTCCTGGAGAAATTATGATAACCGGAAAAATCAGCCTTCGCAGCAAAGAACAGATAATCATGTTTTTCAGCGTTCAGTACTGCATCTATCCCTTCAACAGTCGGGCATCCGATCGGTCCCGGAGGAAAACCATTATGAATATATGTATTATACGGCGACTCAACCACGAGATATTTTTTCAGCACTCTGGTTATCGTAAAATCATTCAATGCAAACTTTATAGTCGGGCATGCCTGCAATGGGATCCCTCTCCTGATCCTGTTAAGATAAACACCGGCAATTTTCGGTTTCTCTTCAGGTTTGGCAACTTCATCATCAATTATTGAGGCAAGAATGGAAACTTCAACCTGATTCAGATGTTCTTCCTTTGCCTTTTCCAACCGTTCATCGTTCCAGAATTTTCTGTACTCTTTCAGCATTCGCGAATAGAAACCATGAGCAGAAGTATTCCATAAGAATTCGTAAGTATCAGGGATGAAAACTGATATGACATTCTCCCTGTCAAACCCGTCGCTTTTGTAATTAGCAGGATCTGAAAGAAATGCGATTATCTCCGATGAATCAGCTTCAATTCGTCCCCCGACTTTTCCTGCGAGATCATTAATTGTCCGGATATTTGTAAATGTTATCTTCACGGGTGTCTGTCTGCCTGATCTGAGAATGTTTATCAGCTCCAGGTAACTTAAGTTCCTGTCAAAGACATAACGACCAGGTTTTACAAGTAAAGGATAGTGTTTTCGTTCAGCAACCCATTCCAGCACCTTGATATTTTTAATCCTGAGATTTGCCTTTAAGGAGTCAATTGCCATTGCGTAGCTGGAACCTTCCGGAATAAAGATCACTGTTCTGGTTTCGGTGGGTTTCACATTCAACCCGTTAAGCAGCCTGTAAACCACAAATACGGAAACAAAAACAATCAATGCCGGTATAGAGAGCAGGTATGAGAGCTTATTATTCTTCATAGATACTGGACTGAATGCAAATTTAATTATAATGTTTGGTAGTGCAAAAACCAGTTGCTGGTTACCGGTCATTGGTAACCGGCTTTAGAATACCGGGACTGATTATTAACTATTTATTCATATTTTAGCAGTGTAAAAGATAAAATAAACCAACTTAATTTCATGAAAATGTCTGTTTCGATGTTGCTTATGCTTCTATTAATAGGAGTGGTTACGGGTGTAATGGCAGGGATGCTCGGCATCGGCGGTGCAATAATTATGATCCCGGCAATGGTGTTTCTTCTGGGATTCAGCCAGCAAATGGCACAGGGTACCAGTCTGGCAGTGATGCTGCCCCCGATAGGGATTCTTGCTGCATATAACTACTGGAAGGCAGGTCATGTGAATATTACGTTTGCTTTAATACTTGCGGGGGCGTTTATCATTGGATCATTCTTCGGATCCAAGATTGCCCTTAATATGTCTCAGGCTTTGCTAAGGAAAATATTCGGCATTTTACTTCTTCTTGTTGCAGCAAAAATGCTCTTCTCAAAGTGAATTCATAAAAAAAACTCTCACTGAAGGAGAGTTTTTTATTATTAAACAGATAAATCTTTTCAGAACATTAGTCCAAGGCTGAAAATGAAAGCATTGGGCCTGTCGTCGAGGTTAAATTTTGTACCGGCAGTACTCTCAATCTGGTTCTGGTATTTTTTCAGACTGCCTTCATACCTTAAGTCAATTGTAAGCTTCTTTAAAATGTCAAGTCCGACACCTGCCTGATAACCGACTGTCATTGAGGCATACATAGCTTTAAAATCAGGATTGTTAATAAGGTCTTTGGGAGAATTCAGACGAAGCGAGCCTACAGGGCCGGCATTTATTCTAACCGCGCCAAATTTCAGGCCAATCATAATTGGGATATTGAGATTGCTGAAGTTTTGTTTTACGGAAATTGAATCAGTCAAAGAATTAACCTTTGACAAAGTATACCCATTAGACCTTGTTGCAAAAAGTAATTCAGGTTGAATGTAGAGTTTTGAAATACTCAGTCTGGCAAAAAAGCCGGCATGAATACCGTAGTTTGCACCCTTAAGCATGTCGATTGTATAAGTTGCTCCGCCTGATGTAACACCTTTGGCATCCGCCATTGTAATCGATGTAGTGCTTACTCCGGCTTTAAAACCGAAATTTAACTGTGAAAAAGCCGGCAGTGCGATCAATACGGTGAATAAAATTGCAAGTAATTTTTTCATAATTTAATTATTAAGTTTCACTAATTCAATTAATTGACTGATATCGGGTTAAATTTCATATTATATATAACGGTCAAAGAGTTCAAAAGGTTGCAGAAGAGACCGCCTTTTTATCCTTTCCGTTATTATAAACGGATGAGTTATTTCCATTATTTTGCACAATCCGGGAAAGATAACCCATAAATAAATACATTAGTAAAAATTTTCTTTATGAAAAAGGGATTGTTTACACTTTTTATATTCTGTTCCCTTGTTTGTTCATATATATATGGACAGGATACTCCATCCGATAAGGGTATGTTATCAATTTCTTCAGATGTTCTTAAAGCTCAGCTTGGGTTTCTGGCATCTGACATAACAGAAGGCAGAGAGGCAGGGGAAAAGGGGGCATATATCGCATCAGAATATATTGCGAGCATACTTCAACTTTATGGCATAAAGCCGGGAGGCGATCTTCTTTATTCAAGAAGCACAAGCGATATTGCGCAGTCACCTTCAATATCTTATTTTCAGAATTTTTCCCTGCTTAAGACTACGGCGGGAAGCGATCAGGTTATGAAAGTAATCTCTCAGAACGGTAATGAGAGAAAAACCACTCTTTTCACTTACCAGGTAGATTTCTCGTTTCTTCCTTCTTATCCTCCTTTTGAGATTGAAGCGCCAGTGGTATTTGCCGGTTATGGGTTTAAGAATGAAATGTTAAAGTACAACGATTTCAATAATCTGAATATCAAGGGTAAATTCATTCTTAAGATCAGCGGTATTCCAGCCTTTGCAAAGGGAAAGCTGACAGCAGATGAAATCTCTAATTCCATGAAGGATGCGAACGAATATCTCAGGGAGATGGGCGCAGCCGGAGTGATTGAATTCGACCCGCTTAATACATTCTTTGGGCGACCTGAAGTAAAAGATTATTTAAATCCGTCTCCAGCAGAGCGAAGCCCGGTTCCTATGCCATTATATTCAAGGTATCTCCTTCCGGGAAAGTCGGCTTCATCGGACCTCTGCAGGATTTTTATTTCAGCCAGGGCTGCTGCAGAGATTTTATCGGGGACAGGGGTAGTTCCTGAAGATTATATGAAAAAAGCAGATATCAATCAGACTTACCCTTCAGCACCCATATCTGAAAAAACCATATACCTGAAGAGTGACATTAAAACAACTCTGATTCCGGTAAGAAATGTAATAGGTGTAATAGAGGGAAATGATCCGAACCAGGTAATTGTCATCGGTGCTCACTATGATCACATGGGAATGAGCAACGGCTATATCTGGAACGGAGCAGATGATAATGGCTCCGGAGCCGTTGGAGTTATGACCATAGCGAGAGCGATAATGGCAACTGGTAAAAAACCTGATAAAACGATTATCATTGCTCTCTGGACTGCTGAAGAAGAGGGGCTTCTGGGATCCAGATATTATATAAGGAATCTTACTTATCCGTTAAAAAATCTGAAGCTGAACGTTAATTGTGATATGATCTCGAGGTACATCTCAAATGATAATCAGAAAGGCGTCGTTATGGTTTACACGAAATCGTGTCCACTATTCAGGGATCTGACAGAAGCAAACATTAAAAAATATGTAATAGATATAGTTGTAGATTATCAGCCATCTGATGATCCTCCGGGAGGAAGCGATCACAGGTCGTTTGTCGAGGTCGGAATACCTGTTATGAGATTTAAAACCTCACATCCGGCTGAATATCATACTCCTGCGGATGAAGTAGGGATAATTAACTGGGATATAATGGAAAAGATAGTCAGGATAAATTTTGCGAATATCTGGGATCTTGCCAATAGTAACTGGTAGAGTTATCATATTTCTTCCTTTACCTGGCATTTTTTATAAACCTCATTGATAGTCAAGGTAAGCACTGTTATATTTCAGCTCAAGGAAATCATTTCCTGCTTCTGTATAGCCATATTCAAAGCAATACTGGAATTTACGCTTGTCAGATGATTCTATAATATGCGTAAAGAAGCTGAAATTATATCCGAGGGCAAAAAGGGCATCTTTATGCACTTTTACCTTGCCTTCACCATAAAGGTCGGCTAGAATCCGCCGGTTTTTCCTTAGCAGTCCATGAACATTCCTTACGAAGTTGTTCGTATCACGGTTAATTCTGTTATTGTAGTTATTCCTGCACTGGTCAGAGCAGAATTTCTTATCAGTGCGGCCGCGAATAACATCGCCACAATCGAGACATTTCTTTTCCACAGCACTAAAGTTTTGATAAAGATATGAAAAATACAAACGATGTCTATCAATTTGATATTGATATATAAAAACGTTTTCAAACGGATAGAAACGACAATAAATAATTACATGCCGTATATAAACGGTTATTTACCGAGAGGGTTTAATAGGTGGATGTAAGTTTGCTATGAAATTAAACTTATGTCTCACTAAAAACTTAAAGTCATGAATTCACTTAAAAACAGAGTCCAGCTTATCGGAAATCTTGGTCAGGATCCTGAAATGAAAACGCTTGAAAGCGGAAAGAAGGTTGCCCATTTCACGCTTGCAACAAACGACGGGTATAAAAATGCCGATGGTCAAAAAGTTGAAGAAACCACATGGCACAACATTGTGGCGTGGAACGGCCTTGCAGAAATTGCTTCAAAATTCCTGAAAAAAGGAAGAGAAGTTGCTGTTGATGGGAGGATTGTTTACAGAAGCTATGAGGATAAAAATGGCGGTACAAAGTACATTACCGAGATAGTCCTTAACGATCTTCTTTTATTGCAGTCATCGAAAGAGAAGGGAAAGAAAGAATAGCCGATATATAATTGCTGCATCTTCAATGAAAAGAGGCTGTCAGATTCTGACAGCCTCTTTCTTTTATTTTTTAACCGTTTCTGCAGGTTTATCCGGAATCAGAGCAGCTGCCGTCCAGTTCTTCAGGAAGCCTATTATCTTTTCCTTATTATATCCTTGCCCCTCTTCGAGCAGGCTGCTATCTTGTATATGAAGGACTTTCCCTTTCCCATCCACAATGATCAGTACAGGAAAACCAAATCTTTTTGGGTTCCCAAGATAATCGTTCGAAGGAAGATTTTTATTTTCGGCACTGTAGTTAAGCTTAATCCAGATATAATTATCTGAAATAAGCTTTGAGATATCAGGATCGTCCTTGCAGAACCCGGCAAACTTAATGCACCAAGGGCACCAGTTTCCTCCATATTGAATAAAGAGATGCTTACCGGTTGTTTTGGCCGAAGCAATCGCTTCCTTAAGCTGTTTTAGGCCATCAAGTGAAGGATCGTAGAGTTTTTTAGCTTCCTGGCCAAAACCAGTTCCGAAGGATGTCAACAATATTGCTGCTATAAATATTCCTGCAATTTTCTTTTTCATACCTGTTGTTTTAATTACCCTCAAATTTAAGAAAAAATCAAAGTATTCCATAAACATGCTAAATAGCATTATGCACAACCCTAGTTTTAAAAAACTTAAAATAATTGATGATAAAGACAATAATTATATTTTTGTTACCATGTAATTTTAATTTTTGCACTAACCTTAACCTATGAAGAAAATTCTACTTGTACTGGTTTTTACATTACTGATTTTCCGGGCAGGTCATTCACAGAGCATTGAACCGACCGGTAAGCCAATTACCGAGATATTCACTGATTTCCACCTCAATTTAAATGATACCTCAGGACATACGGGTTTCAGCCTAAACAGAGCTTATATGGGTTACCAGTTCATGCCAG
>PMIG01000180.1 GCA_003157055.1 Bacteroidales bacterium
TCCATCAACAAAAATTGCTTTATACGGTGATGCCGGGCAGGCAAATTCACAATGACCACAACCAATGCAAATATCTTCGGTAACTTCTGGAATGACAAGGTTACCTTCATATGCTATCATGTGGCATGCTTTTGTTGGGCAACTCTCTGAGCATGCGCCACAGGCTGTTTTTTCAGTTTTTACAATACAATTGTCCTTTATGAAGTTTACTTTTCCAAGCTGTGTAAGCTTTTTTGCATCAAGAGCAAGCGGACGAAGTGCATAAGTAGGACAGATATCTGTGCATTTTGTGCAATTATAAGCACAAAAGCCTTTATGGTAATTCATTACAGGCTGCATAATTCCGGCAAGGCCATATTCAAGCCATGCAGGCTGCAGTACTTTGTTAGGGCATATTGTAATGCAAAGCGAGCAGGCAGTGCACTCTTTATTGAAATCTGAGATTGACCCGGCTCCGGGAGGGCAAACCGGTGATGTCTTGTTTTCCCTGACTGTCGATTCTTTCTTAGGTATAGGAGCTTTCTTATCCTGCCCACGCAACAGTTGTGGCAAACCTAAAAGAAGCAATAATGCTCCTGCAATGAATTTTCTTTTATCAGTATCGGCGGGCTTTGCAACTTCGCTCTTTCTTTTAATCTTTACGAAACTATATGAGAGGGCTTTTTCGGGGCAGATATTTATACAATTGAAACAATCGACGCACCTGCTTATATCGACATTGGGCTTTAGAAAATCGATGCAGGAAGATTTGCAGCCAAGGGAGCATCGCCCGCACCTGGTACATTTGCTTTCATCGAATTTAATCCTTATAATAGAAACCTTTGAAAACAGCCCAAGCAGAGTACCGACCGGACAAATCAAATTGCAATAGAGTCGTCCCTTTGCCAGAGATAATGACCCGATCAGCAGGAAGAAGGCTGCTGGCACACTATATGCGAGTAGCTTAAACCCTGTGATTGTGATATGATCGAGAGAATACACATCGAATTTATGAAGAATCGCTGCGATGAAATTATTTATTTCTATCACAGCCGGTTTTCCGAAATAGGTCATAAATCTTCCGAATATGCTATAAGGATCGAGGAGCGTAAGAAGATATAGTCCCCATATCATAGTTATGATAAGTGTCGCTGCAAGAAGAGTGTACCTCATTATAGTATGAGGCTTTTTAAAACCGAATCTTCTGAACTTCCTGCGGATACGCCCTCCAATCCTGCTAAAAAGATCCTGTCCTATACCTAGCGGACATAAAAAAGAGCAATAAGTCCGTCCCGACAGAAGCGTAAGCAAAATGACAATGATAAAGCCTAAAGATACCATCGATTTCAGATCGAAGTATTTCAGCGCTGATGGTATAAATTGAAGGTAAAGAAGAATATTGAGGTACTTTACAGGGATAATGCTTTTGAAATCAGCAAAAACGATGAAAAATCCTATAAAAACAACAGAAGAAAACAGAATACGGAATTTTCTCAGTAAAGGTGACCTCATCAAAAATTACATTTTAATTCGTTTGATGTTCAATGTATCAAGCTTCATATTTCCCAGACCCATTTTATGTGCAATTGAAATATATTCTATCCTTTCGGTTGGGACTCCGAGCATTTTTGCTGCTGCAGCATCTGCTGCAACCCAATCGGAAGCAATAATCTGGGATTTCATCTGAACCAAATCCTCCTTTGAGACTCCCTGCGGGCCATGCTTTACCATAACATTGTAGCAATCAACTACGTTCAGTACAGGTTTCTTCTCAAATAAAGCATAATCAGCGATGCACTGATTCAGATTGTTTGCATGCCAGTATTGCCTGTCCCATATAACTCCCATCATATTCTTAAGGCAACACGTCATCCTGGTTGAATCATGATCCTTGAGGATAGGGACGTTAATGAAGACATCTGTTTCGAGAAGAAGTTCATGTACCTTGGCGCTCTTCAGCTTCACTCCTCCCGGTATGGCTATCTCATGGTAGTAGCTTTCCGAGTTGCCAGGAACAACTTTTGCTCCGGTGCTTTTAGCAGCTTTTTCAATGCCGGAAGTTTTATAGCAGTTCACCCAGTTGTCGCAGGTATGGTCGAAAACATAAACCTCTTTTGCACCTGCTTTAAAGCAATGCTCAATTATTCTCTTTACGAGTAGCGGATTTGTATTTGCAGCCAGCTCCGGAGTTACATCCCATCCGATATTTGGTTTAACCAGAACTTTCTGACCTTTCTGAACAAAAGCTCCCATTCCGCCAAGCTCCTGGATACCAAGATCAAACATTGCATCGGGTTCGCCACCCATAAGGGCTATCATGTCATATTTTAGCAGGGGATTTGTGGAACTCCATAATTTCCCATATCCGCCCAGGCTGAGTACTGCTCCTGCAGCAAGTCCTGCACCAGCCGTAGTTTTAAGAAAGTCTCTCCTTTTCATAATTTCAGATTACCCACAGGTTAAAAATCATCAGATAAGTGTCGAAAATACAATTTTTTTTTATTATTCNNATTGATTTAACTATTTTTAATAATAAAATCCCGTCAGGCGTTTCGAGTGTGATATTGTATAAAATGTTAGAATGAGATGAAAATCCTCTTTTATGATTGTTTTTCAGGCATAAGCGGTGATATGAACCTGGGTGCGATGATTGATCTGGGCGTTGACAAAGCATTTCTTATCAGTGAACTCAGTAAACTGAATCTGATGGGATGGGAACTTTATGCTGAAAAGGATCAGCGCCACGGTATCGGAGGAACGAAAGTGACAATAAAGCAGACACACCATGAGCATACCCACAGGCACCTTTCTGATATTGAAAAAATTATCAGTGAATCATCTCTCGATAAAAAGACAAAAGATCTGAGTATGAAGATATTCATGAAAGTGGCAATTGCAGAGGCCTCTGTTCATGATATACCTGTTAAAGAAGTTCATTTTCACGAAGTTGGTGCGATCGATTCCATAATTGACATTGTCGGAGCAGCTATCTGCTTCAATTCATTGAATCCTGATGCTGTTTTTGTATCAACGCTCGAGCTTGGAAGCGGGTTCGTGAATTGCGATCACGGCACCCTTCCTGTACCTGCACCGGCAACGGTTGAAATAATCAAAGGTATCCCATCAAAAACCGGAGGTGTCAATTTTGAAGCAACGACCCCGACAGGGGCAGCAATTATTGCGACCCTTGGAACGCATTTTAATCCTGGCACTCCGGTAAGGATTGACAAAATAGGGTATGGAGTGGGGCATAAAGAGAATCCTGCCGTTCCAAACCTCCTTCGCATATTCCTTGG
>PMIG01000398.1 GCA_003157055.1 Bacteroidales bacterium
AATTTTGAGCTGGATCTGATAAGGGGAACAGATACGCTTATTTCGATGAGAGCAATAGTTGGCAGGGAATGCCGGAAGACTCCTGTTTTTAATGACCGGATGACCTATATTGTTTTTAACCCCAGCTGGACAGTGCCTCCTACAATTCTTCGGGAAGATGTTATTCCTGAATTACTCAAAGG
Source organism: Bacteroidales bacterium (assembly GCA_003157055.1). Classification (GTDB taxonomy): domain Bacteria; phylum Bacteroidota; class Bacteroidia; order Bacteroidales; family VadinHA17; genus LD21. Next base: position 183 of record PMIG01000398.1, read on the forward strand.
CCCAGAATACCTTGCGAAGAATAATATGAAGCTGTTCAGGAATGACGGTTCAGAGTTAGCTTACAACGAAATAGACTGGTCAAAGATTTCGATAGATTATTTTCCTTATATAGTTCGGCAGAATCCGGGACCTGCCAATGCCCTGGGCAGGGTGAAATTCATGTTTCCGAATTCCGACAATGTCTATATACATGATACTCCGTCAAGAGGATATTTTGCACGTGAAGACAGGGCTATCAGTTCGGGTTGTATAAGGGTGGAAAAGCCTTTTGATCTCGCAGTTTTGTTGCTTTCTGATACGCACGAATGGTTGCCGGAACGCATCCGCGATACAATGCAACAGGATAAGGAAGAAACGGTACGTTTAAAAATTCCTGTCGATGTAGTTTTGATTTACCTGACAGCCTGGACTGATGGGAAGGACAGAATACAATTCCGAAAGGATGTTTATCAGATAGATGAAATGGTGCTGGAAGCTTTAAATCAAAAACCAGTAGCAGTTAATGTCCAGGCTGGTCTTTTCTTATAAGACCGGTTTCTTTATTGAGTTTTAAGAAAGTGGGAATAATATAATTTTTCTATAGGATTATGTAACAAATAATATAACGCCTGAATCTATTTTTATGCACTTAAAATTCATCCACAGGAGAAATAATTTAAGAATTCAGGTTTAATAGTGATAGATAAGAAAAACACCTTCGTTATGTTTCTTTTAGCTTCTCTTCCGGCAGGAAGTGTGTTATGGCTTCAACCATGAGCATCTGATAAAAAGGAGCCGATAATCGACTAACTAATAAAACTGCCGGTTGATTGCTTTTATTTTATTATTTTTATATGGTTTGTTTTATATTAAGTGGGAAATAAGTAATTAATATATATAAACAATAGGGATGCCCCGCTCATTAAACACCCATGGTACCACAATCATAATAGGATATACTATCGAAGTTTTACGAGTCGGGTAATATTATTTAATATATATGCGAGTAAAACCCAAGAAACTGAAATCAACAGTATTATCAAAAGAAAGAACTTCTGATTCAGATACCGGGCAGTTTCCTATAGTAGGTATCGGTGCTTCGGCCGGCGGGCTGGAAGCGTTGGAACAATTTCTGGGTAATGTGCCTGAAAAAAGCGGGATGGCATATGTAGTTGTACAGCATCTTGATCCTACTCAGAAAGGTATGTTGCCGGAATTACTTCAGCGGGTTTCCCTGATGCCGGTTTTTCAGGTGAAAGACCGTATGGCAGTAAAACCAAACTGCGTATATGTAATTCCTCCAAATAAAAGCATGTCTATATTAAATGGTGTGCTTCACCTGTTTGAACCAATGGAAGTAAGGGGACTGCGTCTCCCGATTGATTTTTTCCTGCGCTCGCTTGCCGACGACCGCCATGAACGAAGTATCGGACTCATCCTGTCAGGAATGGGCTCCGATGGCAGTTCAGGATTAAAATCAATAAAAGAAAGGAATGGAATAGTGATGGTGCAGGAGCCTTCCAATGCAAAATTCGACAGTATGCCACGCAATGCGATCGATTCGGTTTTGGCCGATATTGTTGCTCCTGCAAATTTATTGCCTGAAAGGCTCATAGAATTTCTTAAACATATTCCTATTGTCAGATCAGATCTGGACATAGAAATTAAAGATAAAAGCTCACTCGAAAAGATAATAATTCTGCTCAGGACTTATACTGGTAATGATTTTTCATTTTATAAAAAAAATACCATGTATCGCCGAATTGAAAGGCGCATGGGTGTACACAATATTGATAAGATATCTTTGTATGTCAATTTCTTGCAGGACAATCCGATTGAAGTTAATATACTATTTAAAGAATTGATGATTGGTGTTACTAATTTTTTTCGCGATCCTGAAGTATGGGAGAATCTGAAAGAGAAGGTAATTCCAAACATTATTTCCAACCTTCAGCCCGGTTCAATATTGCGGGCGTGGGTACCAGGGTGTTCAACCGGAGAAGAGGCATATTCATTAGCCATCGTGTTTAAAGAAGTGGTTGAAAAAATTAATCCCCATGGAGGCTTNNAATCGTTTTTTTCTTGCTATGGATGATGGCTATTTTATTAATACTGAAATCAGGGAAACCATTGTGTTTGCACAACACAACATCATAATGCATCCCCCTTTTACAAAGATCGATATACTATCCTGTCGCAATCTGCTTATTTATCTGGAGCCCGAATTGCAAAAAAAATTACTAAGTCTGTTTTTCTATAGTCTTAACAGTAAGGGAATCATGGTGCTGGGCAGTTCCGAAACTTTGGGAGCACAGAGTCATCTGTTTTCATCGCTTGATGCAAAATTGAAAATCTTTAAACGCGCCATTTCCGCCCAGATACCTGAATTATTTGATTTTCCTACTACTTATTCCCGGAACAGACCAGCCAGCATTGATAAGCTTATTCCTGCAAAACCAGTCCCCAGTATTCAGACTCTTGCAGATCAATTATTGTTACAGAATTTTGCGCCTGCTGGTGTTCTTGTTAACGAGAATGGCGACATAATTTATGTCAGCGGTCATACTGGAAAATACCTTGAGCCAGCAGTTGGTAAAGCAAATATGAATATTTTTGCAATGTTGCGTGAAGGGTTGCGCAACGAATTCCCTGTTGCTTTTCGTAAAGCCATAATGAATAGAGAGACAGTGATTCTTCATAATGTCAGATTAGGTACAAATGGAAATGCACAGAAATTAGATATTAATATTCAATGGCTTGATAAACCTGATTCTCTGAGCGGCAAGATTATGATAATCTTTACGGAGGTGCTGGAAACAGGCGATATTAAGCTTCAGGCAAGAAAAGAAAAGAAGACTATAAAGAGTATCAGGCAATCAGAGCTTGAGAAAGAGTTAAAGGATACACATGAAAAGATGCAGGACACCCTCGAAGAAATGCAGACTTCGCAGGAAGAACTGAAATCTTCAAACGAGGAGCTGCAATCTACCAATGAGGAACTGCAATCTACCAACGAAGAACTTACAAGTTCAAAAGAAGAAATGCAAAGCATGAATGAAGAACTTCAGACGCTGAATGCTGAATTGCAATCGAAAGTGGATGATTTCTCGCGGGTGAACAATGATATGAAGAACTTGCTTAACAGTACCGATATTGCCACATTGTTTCTCGATAAAGAATTAAATATTCGTCGTTTTACTATTCAGGCAACCAAAATAATTAAGCTGATAAAAAGCGACATCGGCCGGCCTTTTACCGACCTTGTTACCGACCTCATTTATCCCGAATTGTCTGCTGATGCTCTTGAAGTATTAAAGACGCTGGTATTTATACAAAAACCTATTCCTACAAAAGACGGGAGATGGTTCAATATTCGCATTATGCCATACCGGACTTTAGATGATAGGATAGACGGCCTGGTAATAACATTTATAAACATCTCTGAACTTAAGAAGGTGGAACTAAAGTTGGATGAAACGGAGAAGGTGAATAATTTGCTGTTCAATTTATCTTCAGATATTCTGATTAAACTATCAACCGACTTGAAAATTGCTGATTTTAATCCGACAGCTGAAAAATTCTTTGGGATGAGTCGTGAAGATGTTCTGAACAGGAATTATATTCAGTTGTTTGTTCCTGAAACTGAAAGAAAAGGTACTGAAAATAATATCAATAAACTGCAATCACAATTGCTGAATGGTAAATTCAAAATGCAGGTAATAGCTGCCGGAGGCACTTTGACAGTTGTTAAATGTTCCGTAAATATGCTTCTTAATAGCCTGAAAATGGCAGCAGGAATGATTCTATCACTTAAAAAATAGCTATAAAATGAGTAACAAAGACGAGAATTTCAATAATGAGCAAATGCTTCGCAGAAAAGCAGAAGAACAACTGAAAAAGAAACAAAAAAAAGCGGACCAGCCGATAATTGAAGCTGATGTGAAAAAGCTATTGCATGAACTGCAGGTGCATCAGATAGAATTAGAAATGCAGAACGAAGAGCTGACCATTGCAAATCTGACAGCAGAAACGGCTCTTAAAAAATACACAATGTTATACGATTTTGCCCCAATGGGTTATTTTACGCTCGATAGCGAGGGCAGTATCATTGATCTGAATTTCACCGGCGCCGACATGCTCGGCGAGAAACGCTTTAGCCTGGTTAATGCAAATTTTAAGCTATTCATTTCTGAAGATTCAAAGGTTGTATTTAATAAATTCTTTAAGAAAGTTTTTGCCAGTAATGCAAAAGAATCATGTGAAGCAATGCTTGGATATGAAAATAATCCTTTATGCCAGGTTTATATGGAAGGTATAGTTACAGGCGACGATCATAAATGCCTTTTATCGGTCGTCGATATATCAGACTTCAGAAAGCAAATCGATTCATAAACCAGATGTTTGAGCATTTATTTCTTTGAAAGCAATCGTGAACAAAATGTTTACGAGAGAGATGCTATTTAACTGGAATTCTTGAATCAAAAACCAGAAGCAGTCAAGGACAAAGCTATCCTTTTATTGCAGAAGTTATTTTAATGATAATCTGCGAACTGGATGTATAACTTTTTTCCGGAGCATAAATAAATAAACATGAACCACCTTTGATGGTCTGGATAATTCCTTTACTCAGTTCTTCTGGAACAGCCGGACAACCAAGACTACGGCCAAGCCTGCCATATTTCCTGATAAAGTCAGCCGATACATAATCAGCACCATGAATGACGATCGCACGTTCCCGGGCTTTATCATTGATACCTGCCTCCAGGCCGTCAAGAGCGAGGGATAAACCATGTTTACCTATATATGTTTCACCAGTAGCGTAAAAACCAGGGCTGCTAGCGTTGGAACCCGGGATGTTTGAAAACTTCTTCGCCATAAGGTCACCGGAATTACGGCCATGAGAAACCAGACAACGAAATAACACTTTCCCATTGATAAGATCCAGCACCCAAAGCCTTTTCATGTCGGACGGAAGACTAAAGTCAATGATTGTAATCACCTCAGGACGACTTACTGATTGCTCTCCGATAAGAATTTCATAACCGGCGAGGGCGGTTTGAAGCAACTTTAATGGTGGAAATTCTGAACTGTCTTTTGACTGTGAAAATAGGAACCTGTCAATAAGCCCTGGAGGGATGCTGTAATGCGCCTCAACAACCCCCAATGAGCGTATAGCAGAGATGTGAAATAACAATAAAAAAACAAACAATAGTTTTCTCGACATTTTGACAAAAATACTGATTTATAAGTAAAACGTGTGAATGATGTAACTTATTTCAAAGGTTATGTAACACTTTCCTAAATCAAAGGATGCACCTTTGTTCGGAAAACCTTAAATCATATCAGGTAAAACAAATGAAGAATTGCATAAGACTATTGCAGCACTTTAATCATGAAAAAATTCAATCCTGTTATTAAAGTAAAAAAAATTGCAACAGAGCAATCCATCAGGCTCGTCGAAAAAACTATTGCAAAAACTGCCAAGGCAAGCAACTTTGTAACAAGTATTGCCGATGTCTTCCTGTTTATTACGCGAGTTGTAAAAGAAACATTTTCGCGCAACTTTGAGTTTAAAGAGTTTTTACGTCAATGTTTTCAAATCGGATATAAAACATTACCTCTCATTTCGGTTACAGGTATAATAATGGGTTTGGTGCTTACTATTCAGTCACGGCCTGCTCTTTTAAGCTTTGGGGCAGTCGGCTTGCTTCCAGGAATGGTGGCTGTATCTCTTATCAGAGAAATGGGACCGGTTATAACAGCATTGATATGTGCAGGGAAAATAGGCTCAGGTATGGGTGCAGAGTTAGGTTCAATGAAAGTATCAGAGCAGATTGATGCTATGGAAGTATCATCTACCAATCCCGTGAAATTTTTAATTGTCACAAGAGTGCTGGCGGCTACGCTGATGATACCATTACTGGTATTATATGCCGATGCTCTGGGCATATTAGGTTGCTGGGCGGGAGCAAATATCAAGGGAAATGTAACTTTAGTTTTGTTTTTCTCACAGGCATTCGGCCATATTGAGTTTATTGATTTTTTACCGGCTCTTGTTAAAACCTTCTTTTTTGGTGCAGTGATTGGTTTTGTCGGATGTTATAAAGGATATAAGGCAGGGCGTGGAACAGAGAGTGTGGGTATAGCTGCGAATTCGGCTGTGGTTCTATCCTCTTTGCTTGTGATAGTTATAGATTTGATTGCTGTACAAATTACCGATATGCTATGAATACATTACAAACAGCAACTGTCGCTACAGAAAAAGCAGGAAGTCCTGATCATGTTATTGAAATAATCAATCTGAGGAAAGGATTTGGAACAGAGGATGTATTAATAGATGTATCGCTGAAACTTTATAATGGAGAAAACCTCGTAGTGCTCGGGAAATCAGGCTCAGGAAAATCAGTCCTTATACAGTGCATTGTTCGTTTACTTGATCCCGATGAAGGGACAATTAATGTGCTTGGAGAAAATGTGATTGAATTAGATCATGACAAATTAGGAGAGTTGAGAAAGAAAATCGGTTTTCTATTTCAGAGCGGTGCATTGTATGATTCCATGACCGTAAAACAAAATTTGGAATTCCCATTGCGAAGAATAAGAAGGGATTTTAATCAAAAAGAGATAGACGAGAAAGTAAGAGAAGCTTTGGAAAATGTCGGATTATATGATGCCTTGGATAAAATGCCATCGCAATTATCAGGTGGGATGCGAAAGCGAATCAGCCTGGCACGAACGCTTGTTGTTGACCCGATGATTATGCTGTATGATGAACCGACAACCGGGCTGGATCCGGTAACTTCAGATGAGATAAGTTCACTAATCAACGAAGTTCAAAAAAAATATAAAACTTCTTCTATTATCATCACACATGATATTGAATGCGCCCGGACAACAGCAAACCGTATTATAATGTTACTTGACGGAAAAGTTTACCAGGAAGGAGAGTTGGAAAAGTTTGAAAAGTCGACTGATCCGTCAATCAAATCATTCTTTAAATAATAACAGTATGGAAACGCACACACAAAAATTCAAAGTAAGGTTAGGCCTCTTTATTTTAGGAGGATTGGCGATTTTTGTTATTGCCATTTTTATAATAGGAAAGCAGCAAAATTTATTTAATCCCGTTTTTAAACTAACTACAACTTTCTATAATGTAAGCGGGTTACAGGTTGGTAGTAATATCCGTTTCTCAGGGATCAATGTAGGCACTGTTGATAACATTAATATTATTAACGATTCAACTGTGCGCGTTGACATGTTAATTAAGAAAAGTGTTCAGAAATTTATTAAGAACGATTGTGAAGCAGGTATAAGTTCCGCCGGGATTATTGGCGACCGTATTCTAATTATTACACAAGGAAGTAACGATGCTCCTTTAGCAAAAGACGGAGAAGAAATTAAATCAAAAGAACCGGTTGAGCCTGATGCCATAATGAAAAGAATGCAAACAACAGCAGATAATGCAGCAATTATTTCATTTAATCTGGCCGAGATCATGATTAAAATAAATGGTGGAAAAGGAACGCTCGGGAGATTAATCCAGGATACTACGATTGCTGAAAATATAAATAAGACCATCATAAATCTTAAAAGCAGCAGCAAAGGGTTAGATGAGAATATGAATGCTGCAAAGGAAAATTTTCTTTTAAAAGGTTATTTTAACAGAAAGGCAAAAGCAGCTAAAAAAACAAAGGATGCTGCTGAAGAGGCAAAGGCAGAAGACCTGAAAGCAAATGATACTATTAAGAAATAATTATCTGGATATAAAACATTAAGAATGGCAAATGCGAATGCGGTTCAAAAACATATTCATAATATTCCTTATATTAATTTTAACTAGCAATTTCGCAATAGCTCAGAAAACTCCAGCCAAAAAAGATTCGACTAAAATTTATAAAAATATTGAAACCTACTCCAGACAGAGCAGGTTTAAATCATTCGCCTACGGGTTAGTTTTCAAACCGGTTACAGCCATCTCATCAAAAAGTAGTGTCAAAAAAAAAACATATAAGAAGCTGATACAAAAACCATATAGCAGCTTTGAAGGAAAACCTATCCGCAATATCAATATAGTTACCCTGGATCCTTTTGGTTATTCAGCAACTGATACGACTGTCGGGAAAAGGAATGTATTTACAAAAACAGGGAACATAATACATATTAGGACGCAAAATATTACTATCCGGAACCTGTTGCTCATCCGTAAAAATATGCCGTTCAACTCTTTAAGGGTAAAAGAATCGGAGCGTCTGATACGCTTACAAAAATTTGTTCATGAGGTATATTTTTACGTTGTGACTGCCGGGAGAAAATCTGATTCGATAGATATTTTTATTCGTGTACTGGATAAATGGAGCATCATTCCAAAAGGATCCATCTCAGCCGCAGGAATCAGGGTTGATATAAATGAGGAGAATTTCCTGGGGTCCGGTCATGGATTTCAAGGTGATTTTAAAAGAAATTTCAAAAATGGGATTGATTCTACTAATATAGATTATTTCATACCGAACATCGATAATACCTATATCAATGCAAAGCTACATTATGGAGTTGACGGAGATGGGAATTTCAACAGGAGCCTTGCTGTTAACCGTCCGTTTTTTTCTCCACTGGCGAAGTGGGCTGCAGGTGCGTCTTTTTCTAATCAATCTAAAAAAGATTCGCTGAAGGGTGTAAATTTGGTTTATGTCCCTATTAATTTGAAGTTTAATACACAGGATTATTGGGTAGGCAAAGCGATCCCCGTTTTTAAGAACAAAAGGGAAGATGAACGTATAACTAAATTGATTTTAACTCTTGGATATTATCGTATGCGGTTTTCTGAAAAACCAACTGAACTTATTGACCCTGAGCATATTTATTCCAACGAAGACTTTTATCTGACCGGCATTGGAATTTCCACCCGGAAATATGTTCAGGATAAATATATTTTTAGTAATGGAGTCACTGAAGATGTACCGGAAGGGAAAGTTTATGAATTAACAGGCGGTTACCAGGTAAGAAATAATTCCGGGCGGTTCTATTTAGGGATGCGTTATTCTTTTGGCAATTATTATGAGTGGGGATACCTGAGCTCTGATTTCGAATATGGCACTTTCTTTAAATCTTCACATACCGAACAAGGCGTTTTTACAGCAGGTATCAATTACTTTACCGGATTGATTGAAATCGGAGATTGGAAATTCAGGCAATTTATAAAACCACAGGTCATTATTGGTATCAACAGGTTCTCTTATGATAGCTTAACTCTAAATGATGGTTATGGGCTGAATGGATTTAACAGCCCTCAATTGACAGGTACTAAACGCCTTTTATTTACTTTGCAAACACAATCATATGCCCCGTGGAATCTTCTCGGATTCCATTTTGGGCCATATCTTATGTGTTCTCTTGGCATACTCGGAGATGACGCGAAAGGATTTAAAAACAACAAAGTATATTCACTGTTAGGGTTGGGCGTTTTAATTAAAAATGAAAATCTGGTTTTTAGTTCATTTCAGATTTCCATTTCATTTTATCCGGTAATCCCCGGAATTGGTCAGGATATTTTTAAGATGAATTCATTCAGCACAACTGATTTCGGATTCAGAGATTTTGAAATAAAGAAACCGGCTGCAGTCGTTTATCAGTAGAATCTTAGATCATAATTCTTCTTTCACCCGGCATCGGTTACTTTTAATTCAAAAAACCGGTAGAGCAGATCAGCGAAAATACAAGAATTATCATTTAAATGACCGGGGATTAAGTTTATCCAGTCTGAAAACAAATCGAATCCTGTTTTTAAATGATCCGGTTATAGCATCGATATTTTTAGAAACCAGAAAAGGGAAATAGACTTCGAAAAAGTTCCAGAAGCCTGCCTTTAAACCCGCTTCGAAAAAAAGTGGTGATTTATTATTTGTATCAGACCCATGATCGTTCAGTAATAAGTTTATAAAGGGTTTCACAGGGATCCATGAGACTTTCCCCGGCAGGCTGCTGCTCAGCGTAAGAGAACAAACCCAGCGACTATATCCAAGACTATCATTGACAGGAGTAACCAGTCCTCCTTCAGACAGGGTCATTTGTCTTGACCAGAAAGTTTTCGGAAACTCAGTGAACCGATCGGGGTATAATCCCTGGTATAGATATTGTTCACGACCGCTCCTTCCGCTGGCGGAAAAGGCATAAAACGGACATGATGGGTCATATTTCAGCATTGTTCCTGTAAACATTCGTATTTCCAGTCCGTTTTTTGTGCCGTAGTAGCTATATTTAGCGTTGAGATCCAGCGAAACTTTCTGAAACGACCTGCCTGATTCAAAAGAAATTGCCATGTTGAATGGATTGATTATTCCAGTCCTTTCCATCATGTAACCAAACTGCAGATACGAACTCAATTTTGCTTTTTCGAGAAGTTCAATCTGCTGTAAGTCGGATGCGGCAATAAAATATCCAAAAGCCTTTTGAATTACGGGATTAATAATTTTATCAGGTCTGAAATAAACATCTAAGCCTATTTTAGCATTCTGATAGTCATGATTTCCAGGTGAACCAAATTGAGCTCCTTCCAGTGAAAATGAAGCAAGCCTGATGAAAGTGTCATAAGGAATTTTGTTGAATAAAACATTTCCGTAACCGGTAAGTCCATGATTACGGAAGCTATAGAAAGGAATAACAAAATATTCTACTGGCTTGGGTATGAGTATCCCATTATGTAAAGCCACACCGGACATAAGTCCATCTGCTCTGTTCCAGTCAAAAGCAGGAAAATATATCAAAGAGCGCTTATCCGGATCCTCAATAGTATATAATAACTGAAACTGTACTGGATCAGCTTTGCGGAAGATGCCCGATGTCCGGATGTTGTTATTGAGCCTGTACATCTCAGTCATCTTGTGTCCGGGATCGATTTTAATTTCAGAATAATTCTCCTGTTGCAGGCTGATCCATTTACTGCCTTCAAAGCCATCTTCCCATTTTTTTGAAATGATCGAATCGCCTTTAATTACTGCTATCAATAATGGTGCTTTCAGCTGGCCCGAGTTTTTTATGAGAAGCTGCTGGTTCACCAGGCGAACGATCTTGTAATCGAGCCGTTTGGTTGTACCCAGAAAATCATCAAAAAACCACGAGAGATCTTTCCCTGTATGTGATTCAAATACCGCCCTTAAATCTTCCGGCTGTGGATGCTTGTTTTTCCACGTATGGTAGTAGTCATGCATGATGGAATCAAAGAGAGAATCTGAAAGAAAGGCCCTCAGATAATTGAACCCCTGTGCAGCTTTATTATAGATTATACTGCCATAATTCAATTCGCTGTAATCTGTAGCTGCAAGATTGACAGGTTGTTCTGAATTATTGCGGGCTGGAACAAGCCATTCGATCTCCTGGATCCTCTGTACCGGCATTTCTTCAATCTGAAAAAACTTTGCAAGGTTCCTGTTCTTGATATCGACCTCCCAAAGTTTTTTCCCCGGATATCTTTCATCCATATATCTTGTTTCATAAGCACTTACTATGCTTTCATCCATAAAAGGGAATCTTCGTTCGTTGGATCCGATTGCGCTGTAAAACCAGTTGTGACAAATTTCATGGGCTAATACTTCATCGAGCAGGTAAGGATCTTTAACTAAGCCTATTACTGTAAGCCCCGGATATTCCATACCAGATCCTGAATTAAGCGCACTCTGGACTGCTGTAAAAGTATTGTACGGGTAGTCCCCTATCCACGCTGAAAAATATCGGATAGCATTATTTATGTATGATATGGAATTCATCCAGAGTTGTGCCTCCTGATACGTGAACATAGCCAATACGGTTATTTCCCTGCCGGAGTCAGGAAGTTTAGCTTTGCCTTTTAGTACATGGAATCTCTTGTCGGCAAACCATGCGAAATCATGAACCTGATTCTCTGTGTATCTTAAAGTCTTCATCTGACTTGATGATTCCGGAAAACCTGCTCCACCAAAGTCCTTTGTTTTCATCCATGAAGTATCTGCTGATATTATTTCAAGCCGTTTCTTTTCTTCTTCATCCTGTAGCTCACCTGTTGCGCCTACTATGTAATTGGAAGGCAGAGTAATACTTACATCAAAATTGCCATATTCCGAATAGAACTCTGCCTGATCGAGGTACGGCATCTGATGCCAGCCTGATCTGTCATAAACTGCTGGTTTCGGATACCACTGGGATATCTGGTATGATTCCCCGATATGCCCTAGTCGTGAAGTAACGCCTTTTGGTATCTTGACATGAAAGGGAGTAGTTATTTTTATTTTGTCGCCAGGCTTCAAAGGGTTATTAAGCATGATTTTGCAGATATCCGTGTATCCGGGCAACAGGTTCCATTGGACAGGATGATCTGCAGCTTCAAAGTCCAGAGAATCAATAAAACCTCTTAATTCCTGATCATTGAACAATTTTTCTTTCCCATTCGTTCTGATGATCTCTTTTGCTAATTCGGTTTTATTATTAGAATATGCATTCGGCCAGAGATGAAAATATAAAAATCCAAGAGTGTCAGGCGAGTTGTTAATGTAATCGACAGACTCGAATCCATTCAACTCGTGCTTCCTGTCATTAAGAGTCACATTAATTTTATAGTTTACCTGCTGCTGAAAATACTCCTGAGATGACACCTTCAGAAAAGGACAGAATATTCCAAAACTAAGGAGCACATAATACCTGAAAACATATTTTAAAAGGGGTTTTTGCATGCCTGCCCGACCATGATTTTTATCAGTTAATAACAAATGATACGAAGATACTGCAAAAGAATGTACAGTCAAGGTCCATTAAATCAAATATGTGAATCATGTAACTTATTCACGAAATTATATAACTTAAATCGTACCTGAACTACCTAACTTTAACTTTAATAAAGCAACATAAAAGGGAGTAATTATGAGTATTAAAAGAAACATGGCAGTGATCTACATCCTTGCGATTGTGGTCATAGTAATGGCTTTTTTTCTGTTAGGTGGCGGGGAGTGGATAAAAAGTATCGCACATGGAGGCAGGACGATGAGCATGTCCAATCTGCACTGGGGCCAGATTCTGATTAGCCTGGGGCTGGGGTTCCTGCTTGGATGGATAGTTTCCAGGAGGAAATGGTGACGAGCTATTGGAATTCAGTCCTTATAAAGAAACATATTAGTTAATAAATAAATGAAAAAAGTACTGATTGCTCTCGATTATAATCCAACTGCACAGAAAGTGGCAGAGGTGGGTTCTTCAATGGCCAAAGCCATGAAAGCTGAAATTGTATTGCTGCATGTTATAGCAGATCCGTTGTATTATTCGTCACCGGAATATTCTCCTATAATGGGGTTTAACGGATTCATTGAAACAGGTCAATTGCAATTATATAGTGTTGATGCACTGGAAAAAGCATCTTTGCATTATCTTGATAAATCCAAACAGCATCTTGGCGACAAAACCATCCAAACACTTGTAATGCAGGGTGAATGCGCTGATTCAATATTGAAAACCGCAAAAGATCTCAATGCTGATATTATCGTTATGGGCTCTCATAGCCGTAAATGGCTTGAAAATATTGTCATGGGCAGTGTCACTGAAGAAGTGCTTCATGGCACTACTATTCCACTGCTTATTGTACCTACCAAAAACAAAAAATAAAGCTTTCCATGTTGACATGCCAGAATCATTCGGAATCTGAAAGCACAAGGCAACCCTGAATTTGAAACTGATCTTGTTGATTTTCCTAACAACCTGGTCAGGCTAATTAAAAAGTTAATGGATTACAAAAACTACAACAAAAAGATTAATGCAGGAAAGATACTTGTAAGGATGGGAAAACAAATAATTCCTCAGTTGCATACATTATTGCATGAATTGAGCAATTATATATATGAAAAATCTAATTATTCCGGAATGTTGAAATGAAGAAATTTCTTTTAATAGTTATAAAACACTTTTAGAAATCGCACTATTTAATTTGGCTAAACTAATAAATCATTATCATGCCTATTTTAACTATTTTAATCGTATTAATTGTTGCAGGTATTATTCTATATCTTGTCAATAATTACATCCCTATGGATGGTAAAATTAAGAATATCCTGAATGTCGTTGTTGTTATCATTTTAATAATATGGCTTTTAAAGATATTCGGGGTTATAACCTATTTAAAGAATATTATGGTTTGAAATTGAATTCTGAGCTATGTATCTAAAATGTTTAAAGACAATTGAAAGCATCCATAAAACAGGAGAGGAAAAGTATGCTGATGAGAGTATAAAAAGTCTTTTCACACCTAAATCATTTACATCAAAGAAAGAAGAAATTGAAGATGTAAAAGAAATGATTTTGAAATCCCCTGAACAATTGATCTGCGATATTCTTACTGATTTATCTGCNNGTCTGAGATAAAAGCGCCTATGCTTATCTTAGCAGGAAAGGAAGATATAATCACACTACCTGCAGCAGCCAGGTTAAGCTAGAAGAAATAAAAGGTTCCATCCTGAAGATCGTTAAGCATGCCGGTAATTTAAGTAACATCGGGAGTCACGAAGAATTCAATGTTCAGCTTATTAAGTTTATCACATCTGCTTACCAGAAACCCTTGCCGCAGAAAATAAGCGGCTCAATTTATAAAATATGAAAAAAAAGGCTGACAAAAGTAACTTGTCTGTCAACCAAACAGGCAGCAAAGATGAAGAGAATCTTAAGGGATATCCATCTTATCCTGAAAAAGAAGATATTTATATCGAATACCAAGAAAAGAAAGACGTTAACCCTGAGGGTATTTCCAACATTAGGGAACTGAATGAAAATGATAAGTCTTTAGCAAGNNGAGGATGAAGAGAATAACTATTACAGTATTGGGGGAGAGGATCATGAAAATCTGGATGAGGATAAGGATGAATTGTAAATAAGTATTGCTGTAAGTGTCTGATTAATACATGAATATATAATAAAAATACAGATGAAAAATATTAAACGCCTTGGTATCTGCATGAACCATTCAATCGCTTATTTGATGGAATTGAAAAATGAGACAATTGTTACAAATACTGTTGTATCAGAATTATCAGACCATTCAAAAGAATTCAATTTTAACAAGGGTGAAAAACTTATTCATAAAAAGGAACAACATTTGCAATTAAGCTATTACAATAAGCTGGGTAATATTATTAAAAAATATCAGGAAGTAGTCCTTTTCGGACCCACAGAAGCTAAAAATGAATTATTGAACCTGATACAGGCTGATCATCTGTTTGAGGGCATTAAAATTGAGGTAAGGAACTCCGATAAAATGACAGTGAGCCAAATGCAAACTTTTGTCAGCGAATATTTTAAATAATCAAATCATCAACCAGAATAAAACGGATGTTCTATGGACTATAACCCACAGAGTTTTTGGAGCATTTCCACGGAGGAGCTTCTCAGGAAGTTGCTTGTAACTCCTGCCGGTCTTACAACTGATGAAGCGAAAAAAAGGCTGGAAAGCTATGGCGCAAATCGCCTGAAGCCCCCCAAAAAATCAGACGCATTTTCTCTTTTTATCGGCCAGTTTAAAAGTCCGATTATTCTCATTCTTCTATTTGCAACAGTTTTGTCATTCTTTCTGCATAATATCATAGATGCATCAATCATTCTTACCATTGTAGTAATCAGCGGACTACTGGGTTTCTGGCAGGAACGCGGTGCGACGAATGCAGTGAAGAAATTGCTTGCCATTGTACAAATTAAAGCAAGCGTACTTCGTGATGGGAATCAGGTGGAAATCCCCTTAGACCAAATTGTTCCGGGAGATATTATTATCCTGAATGCAGGAGACATTGTCCCGGGAGACTGTCTTCTCCTTGAATCCAAAGATGTTTTTGCTGATGAAGCCATGCTCACCGGAGAAACATTCCCTGTAGAAAAATCTGTTTCTGTACTGACTGCTGATACTGTTCTTGCTAAGCGGACGAATTCCGTATGGATGGGCACTCATATTGTAAGCGGAAATGCAAAGGCATTAGTTTCACTGACAGGCAAAAACACCGAATTCGGCAAAGTATCTGAACGGCTTAAGCTTAAAGCGCCGGAAACCGAATTTGAACGTGGCATCCGCAGGTTCGGGTATTTTCTTGGGGAAGTCACATTGATACTTGTGGTAATCATATTTGCCATCAACGTTTATTTGCACAGGCCGGTCCTGGAAGCTTTCCTTTTTTCATTGGCGCTCGCCGTTGGTCTTACTCCACAGTTATTACCCGCTATTATCAGCATTAACCTGGCTCATGGTGCAAAAAGAATGGCTCAAAAGAAAGTAATAGTAAAACGACTTGCATCCATCGAAAATTTTGGCAGCAT
>PMIG01000200.1 GCA_003157055.1 Bacteroidales bacterium
AAAGTTTATTCCCGGAAAACAGAGCAAGATTATAATTTCCACCAGGAGTAGGCAGTGAGGCCAGAAGCGACCAGTTCCCGAAATATGCGAGGCCTGAATTGCCGATATCAGCTGAAAAGACCCCTATGTTTGTGGCTGCATACACCTTGCCGTTGCCAAAAGCGATGTCTTTTACCTCAGCAGCTTCCGAATCGTTACCAGGCTTCCAGGTATCGAAAATCTCATTCTTTACTATATCGATGACGACAATGCCGAAGCTGCATGCGAGATAGGCATATCGGCCGCTTGTTTTGATCCTGTTCACGCTCTTGTTCCCGGGGATATATTTTCTTTCAATATCAGGAATATTATAAATCGAATTTCCCTTAACAAGGTCAATATTTGTTGTCGAGTAGGCAATGATTAGAGTGTTGTTTTCCTCGGACCATGCAATTGTACTTATTCCGGTTTCTGAGAGCCCGTTTACCTTTGACAATTTTCTGAGCTCTGCATACTGTTTGTTATAAACAATGACAGACGAGCCTGTTGATGCGAATACCTCCTTTGAACCTGCAGCAACACATAATGCACTGTTATATATCAGGTGATCAGTCCATTCCCCGACAGGCGTCTGAGCCATTGTGAATGATGAAAATATAATTGTACCGGCTATTGTCAGATGTCTTCTCATCGTAGAACTAAACAGTTAAATCCGGTCTTTATTGTCCTTTTGGCTATACTGGAAAAGGAACTCTTTCAGTTTATTAAATGCTCTGGCCCTGTGCGAAATTTTATTCTTCTCATCAAGAGGCATCTCTGCATAAGTAAGGTTGCAGCCAGAAGGAACAAAAACAGGATCATATCCGAATCCTTCCCTTCCTCTTCTTTCAAACATAATTGTGCCCTCAGAAACACCCTCAAAAAGATACTCTTTACCATCAAGTATGAGGGCAATAATTGTTCTGAACCTGGCTTTCCTGTTTTCAGAGCTGCCCATTAGACCAAGAAGTTTATCAATATTTTCGTCAGAGTTTTTGTCTTCCCCTGCGAAGCGTGCCGAGTGAACTCCCGGAAGTCCGTTAAGAATATCTGTTTCAAGCCCGGTATCATCGGCAAAAACATCCATATTCAGGATTCCATAAACGTGCCTTGCTTTATGCATTGCATTACCTTCGAGCGATGGTTCATTTTCAGGAATATCTTCCTCTAAATTTAAATCCCTGAGGCTTAATAGTTTGAAACTGTCGCCCAGCATATCCCTGATCTCTGTCAGTTTATGATCATTATTTGTGGCAAAGACTATTTGCATTTTTTCTGCGTTCATGTTGAAGCAAAAGTACTTAAAATTGATCTTTCCTTTTGACCAAACTATATTAAGTGCTACATTTGAGTTACTTTATTTCAGCATTTTTATGTTTCAGGGCAGGAATATTTTAAAGAGGAATGGCATTCTTTTAATCTCACTTCTCCTTCCTTCAATTTCTTCCGCAGAGTTCCCATCGGGCCAGGAAGCGGTTCCTGTTCTGAAGCAGATTATCATAAACGGTGATTCGATAATTCCTTGTCCTGTTAGCAAAAATCTGACTCTCGATTTCAGGCATCGCGATATAGCCTTTGATTTTACCGGGACTGATACCTCGACGTATCAATTTATGCTCGAGGGGTTTGATAAAAAGTGGATTTTTCCGCGGTCATCTGCTTTTATGGAATACACAAACCTTCCTGCCGGAAAATATCAATTAAAGGTAAGATGCGTTTATAAAAAGAGTATGGCAGAAGAGATAACGGTACCCGGTTTCAGGGTGCTTTCCCCCTGGTATTCTTCTCCGGTGGCTCTTCTCTTGTATATTCTGGCAGCTGCGCTTTCTATCTGGGTTTTCTATACTTCGATGAATCTGCGATTTGCCCGCACCCAGTATATGCTTGAGCAGATAATTAATAAACGAACGGAAGACCTTATCATTGAAAAGGAAAAAACCGAAAAGCTACTTGCCAATGTTCTCCCAAAAAACACGGCAAGCGAGATTATGGAAAAGGGCAAAGCCACGAAAATCAAATATAATTTTGTGACTGTCCTCTTTTCAGATATTCAGGGATTTACAAAGATTGCTGAAGAAACAAACCCTGAAATACTGATCGATGAGCTTGATAAGTTCTTTTTCTATTTCGATTCTGTGGTTGAAAGGCTTGGGATAGAAAAAATAAAAACCATCGGCGATGCTTACATGTGTGCCGGAGGTATTCCTGAAAAAAACAGGACCAATCCTGTTGAGGTCATCCTTGCTGCCCTGGAAATGCAGGATTACATGACAAATCTGAAGGAGACCTCTGAGCTTGAAGGAATGAAATTCTGGGATATCCGGATAGGGATCCACACAGGCGCTGTAGTTGCCGGCGTTGTGGGTCAGAAAAAGCTTTCATACGATATATGGGGAGATACCGTGAATACTGCCAGCAGGATGGAATCATCGGGAGAAGCAGGGAAAATAAATATCTCCGGGACAACCTATGAGTTCGCAAAAGATTTTTTCTCCTGCGAACACCGTGGAAAGATGCCCGTTAAATACAAGGGTGAGATTGACATGTATTTTGTGAATGGAATTATCCCGGAACTGAGGAATGAGGCAGGCAGGCCAAACAGGAAGTTTATCCTTAAAATGCAGATGCTGAAATTGCAGGACGTAGAGGATGCTATTATAAAACTTTTCGATGATGAAGCTCCTCCCGATCTCTATTTCCATAACTCATCACTTGTAAAAAACATGAGCAACCAGACTGAGCTTCTTGCGACAGCTGAAAGGATTCCGGAGGAAGACTTTCTAAGACTGAAGCTGGCATCATTATTCCTTTTCACCGGCTATATCTCCGATTATGAAAAACCGATGGAGGCATCGCTGTCGTCGGCCGAAGAAACTTTGCCAAAATATGGTTTTGACCAGTCTGAGATTGACGATGTGAAAAAACTCATTATGAATTCTTTTCTTAATAAAAAAGAAACAGTAAATGATAATATTCTTCATGACTCCCGTTATGATTATCTGGGGAGAATTGATTTTATAAAGCTTTCAGACAAACTTCTGCGCGAGGAATCGGAAAATGGAATGCCCCATGAGAAGCAGGAATGGGCAGAAATCCAGAGAAAGCTTCTTCTTGACCATGAGTTTATTACTGATACTGGCAAACTTTTGAGGAGTGTCCCGGTCGAGGACCAGGTTTCTGCTCTTCTTTCGAGTTAGGAATTACCGTTCATTCTTCCTGAATATTTAGAAATATATATTTTTATAATGTACTTTTGCAGCGACTTTTAAAATTAATTTTATGGGAACGCTTGACTGGAAAAATCTGCCTTTCGGATATATAAAAACGGATTTCAATATTCGTTATCATTATAAGGACGGAAAGTGGGGGAAACCTGAAGTATCACAATCAGAGTATATTGATATTCACATCGCGGCAACAGGGCTGCATTACGGCCAGGAAGCATTTGAGGGGATGAAGGCATATATGGGGAAAGATGGCAAGGTAAGGGTTTTCAGGTGGGACGAAAATGCCAGCAGGCTGATATCATCTGCAAACGGGATCAAAATGGCTCCTGTTCCTGCTGAACTGTTCAGAGAAGCAGTTTTCCAGGCGATAAACCTGAATAGAAAATTTGTGCCACCATATGGTTCAGGGGCATCATTGTATGTCAGGCCGCTTCTATATGGCAGCGGAGCTGAAGTAGGTGTCAAACCGGCGTCTGAATATACATTCATTGTATTTGTAACCCCTGTCGGGCCATATTTTAAGGGTGGCGTAAAACCAGTAAATATGATGATCTGCCGCGACGTTGACAGAGCTGCTCCACTTGGCACTGGTATTTTTAAAGTCGGAGGAAACTATGCAGCCAGCCTTCGTGCACTGGTAGCAGCCAAGGATGGTGGATATGGGAGCGTAATATTCCTCGATGCAAAAGAGAAAAAATATATTGACGAGTGTGGACCTGCCAATTTCTTCGGGATTAAGAATGGCGTTTATGTAACACCTAAATCAGAGTCGATACTTAACTCCATAACAAATAAGAGTTTGATTGATGTAGCAGGGAGTCTGGGTAT
>PMIG01000397.1 GCA_003157055.1 Bacteroidales bacterium
TGTCTTTTTTCATCGTAATCGTACCTATAAATATGTGTGTCTCCATCAATTTCTATTACCAAAGAAAGTTCTTTGCAGTAGAAATCTACAATATATTCTCCAATAGGGCGTTGCCTGTCGAAATCGTAACCAAGAATATTTTTTTGTTTTAATTCATTCCAGAGCNNTCCTTTTAGCTGGCATTTGTTTTTTATTTTAAAAACCCACCCCTGCCCCTCCAAGGAGGGGATTTTTGTTGAAAGGACTTTCTCTGGTTACATCTTTTATTTATAACCCAACCCCTTCAGGGAGGGGATCTTTGAGATTATTCCTTGCTCCAGTCTGCTCCGTCCTTAAGATCCTTGAGGATAATCCCTGCGCTTTTCAGTTCATCCCTGATCTTATCTGAAGTTCCCCACTCTTTTTTATTCTTGGCATCCTGCCTGAGATTGATTATGATCTCCATCAGGTCGTCGGTCAGTTTCTCATCATTGCCTGCTGATGCCTCATCCCTGAGTCCAAGGATATCGAAAACAAAAGCATTAAAGAGCTTTTTCAGAGATTCAATATCGGCAGCAGTAAGCTCTTCGGTACCGTCATTTGCCGAGTTTATATATTTCACGCCTTCAAACAGATGAGAAAGAAGGATCGGGCTGTTCAGGTCGTCATCCATGGCTTCATGACAGTTTTCCCATAGAGCCGGGATATCGGCTGTTGATGTCAGTGAAGGCTTTAGCTTCTTCAGCGTCTCACCAGCCTTCATAAGCTTCTGCAGCCCTTTCTCCGCTGCCTGGAGGGCTTCATTGGAAAAGTCTACCGTGCTGCGGTAATGTGCCTGGAGCAGAAAAAACCTGATTGTCATAGGGGTGTATGCCTGCTGCAGGAGGGGATGGTCTCCCTTAAAGAGCTGGTCGAGAGTAATGAAGTTACCCAGCGACCTGGCCATCTTCTGCCCGTCGATGGTTATCATGTTGTTATGAACCCAGTATCTTACCGGAGCCTTGCCTTTCGCAGCCGTCGACTGTGCAATTTCGCACTCATGATGCGGGAACAGCAGGTCCATTCCTCCGCCATGTATGTCGAAAACATCTCCGAGGTATTTTGTGCTCATAGCAGAGCATTCGAGGTGCCATCCGGGGAAGCCCACGCTCCATGGAGAAGGCCATCTCATCAGATGCTCGGGCGTTGCTTTCTTCCAGAGCGCAAAGTCGAACGGATTCTTTTTTTCATCCTGGCCCTCAAGGTTGCGGGTATTTGCCTGGAGATCTTCAAGGACTCTTCCTGACAACTTGCCGTAATCATATTTTTTGCTGTATTTCAGGACATCAAAATAGACCGAACCGTTTACTTCATAAGCATACCCCTTTTCAAGGATCTCTTTGACGAGCTCAATCTGCTCTATTATATGTCCCGATGCACGTGGTTCTATTGATGGGTGAAGGGTATTCAGGTCCTGCATGTTTTTCTCGAAGCTATTCAGATACTTCTGAACCACCTCCATAGGCTCCAGATGCTCGAGTCTTGCCTTCTTTTCTATCTTGTCCTCTCCCTCATCGGCATCATTCTCGAGGTGACCCACGTCGGTGATGTTGCGCACATACCGCACTTTGTACTCAAGATAAGTAAGGTAACGGAACAGCATGTCGAATGTCACTGCCGGACGGGCATGGCCCAGGTGAGGATGGCTGTAAACCGTCGGGCCGCAGACATACATTCCAACAAATGGCGCATGCAGAGGCTTGAAGAGTTCCTTTTTGCGGGAGAGGCTGTTATAGATGGTGAAGTTATTATCCATGAGCTGATGTTTATAAGACAAAAGTAACTAATAGTTTTCAGCCCCCAATCCCCTGAAGGGGGCTTTAAGAATTAATTTACCTTAGAATCCTTTCCCGTTTTCAGCCCCCAAACCCCCTAAAGGGGGCTTTCTTATTTTGTCCCGGTTTCAAATCTTTTCTTCCATTCTTCTCTCATTTTTTCTCTTTCCTCATGATTTATGTTTTCCCATCTGTTAAATCTATGCTTGTGTCCTAAATTAAATCCGCTGAACAAGATCTTCGATAAGGCCAATATACCCATAGACTGCCAGAATGAAATGGCTTTAACGCCAACTATTGTTGGAAGTATGCCATTCCATAATAGCATAACCGCCCAACTAAATAAAAATATTATTGCAACCCCTGCAATAGGAAAGAATATGGATCTTTTGTTCCAGAAGCTTCCTCCTCGTCTTTGTTCTCTATTCATCATATTTCCTGAGTTTTAAATTATTAATACTAATTATACAAATTTTTAAGACGTGCTCTCAAGTAAGCTATGGCGTAGCGTTTTCGGGATATTATTGTCTTAATGCTTTCCCCTGACTTATCAGCTATTTCCTGTAATGTTAATTCATCCATTTCGTTCCATATAAACACTTCCCGCTGCTTTTCCGGTAGTTCATTCAATGCTTTAAAATATGCTTCCTTAAAATATGCTTTATCAAATTCTGTTTCAGGATTCGTATTCTCCGCAAAAAATGCTTCCGGAAATATTATTTCCCCTTCTTCATCTTCATAAATCATATCGTCAAGAGACGATGTGGTTTGCTTACGCATTTTATCAACTATTTTATTCTTGCTCACGCTATAAAGCCAGGAACTCATATATTCTATTGTGTCTAAATCGATGATAGAGCTCAGCTGATACCATACATCCTGCAGAATATCTTCAGCATCTTCATCACTATTGACTCTGCTTCGTATGAAACTGAACAAACGCTTACCGTAATTTTGCACGGTATGCTTTATACTTTGCTGGCGTTTTAATATTGGCAATTCAACTAATTTGTCCATATATGATTGAAGACGAATGAAAATGAAAATTACTTTAAAAGCAGTAATATTTTTTCAAAGATCATTTGTTTTTCTCTGATCGTACGAAAAAGTATGTTCCCACTACAAAAAACAGTGTTGTAAATGCAGTAATGATCAGCAAATTGAATGAGGGCGAATACATGACAATTTGAGCATATTCCGGTTTCCCGTGATAGAATATGCCTCTCGTAAAATCGAGGCAATAGGTCATTGGCATCAGATGACTGAAAAACGATATAAGACCGGTGGAATGATTTATAGGGAACAATGCACCGCCAAGAAACATCTGGATCATGGATACCATCATTGTGATTACACCCATTGTTGAGCTTTTTTGAATAAACCCCAGTAACAGTACGCCAATTGAGCTCCCGACAATACATATAAATGGCGAAATTGCCAAAAGAGTAAGCAGCTTGCCATCACCAACAGATACACCCATAAACATACCCATAATGATTGTTGCTAAAAATGGAATATAAGCTGTGACTGATGCCCCTGTTGTTTTGCCAATAATGACTGAAACCCTCGAGACAGGCGATACAAATATCTCCTGTGTAAAATCATTTTCCCTGTCTTCAATCAGTGTGGTAATACCTTGCCCGGTTGTCATAAACAGGACATTTATAACCATGCCAACTACCATGAATTCATTAAAATTAAACCCCATGTTGATGCCTAAGTTTTGTGATATTCCTCCGCCCATAAAGACCAGAAACATGAATTGCATAATTATAGTAGGGATTATTTTCTCCGGCGATTTAATCGTATTGATAATTTCCCTGAAAGCAATAGTGAGTGCTGCATTAATTTCCTGTAGAAATTTTGGCATCTCTTTATGACTTGCAATAGCTATTGTGCTCATTATAATTGTATCCCTTTCTGTTCAACTAAATTTATATATGCATCTTCCAGCGTTGGCTCATTTACCCGCAATATTGTAAGCGGTGTTTGTAATCTTTGTAAAATATCCATAGGTGTTGCAGAGTTGTATGAAACGGTAATGTGATTTCCATTAATAGGGTCAAGTCCCATTTGTTTGAGTTCCGCTTCGAGTGTCCCCCTGTTTTCGGCATCAAGAATCAATTCTTTGCGTATCAGGTGTCTTTTTATCTCATTCGGTGTGCCGGAAATAATAATCTTGCCGTGATTTATGATACTTACTTTATCTACATCTTCGGCTTCATCAATATAATGGGTGGTCAAAAATACTGTTGTGCCATTTTCCTTGCGCATTTGGTTGATGTAATTCCACAATGCCCGACGGCTTACTGCATCAAGCCCCTGAGTTGGCTCGTCAAGAAATAATATTTTCGGAGTGTGAATCAGGCTTCGTACAATTTCAAGCTTTCTTTGCATACCGCCGGAAAAATTTTTGATCGGCTTCCACAAATCGTCCTTGATACCCATAATCTCCGACAATTCCATTACCCTGTTTTTATATGCTTCCGGCATCCATTTAAAAAACGGACGATACATATACATTCCGTACATGCAGGCATGAAAACGGATATTCTGTTCTGCCGACAGGTATTTNNCTTGGTTTTTGAAAAATAATACCGATATTCCTGCGAATTTGCTTGACCTCTTTTACCAGATCATATCCATCAATGGTAACCTCACCTGAGGTTTTGCTCAGTGTAGTTGTAAGAATTGAGATAGTTGTTGATTTTCCTGCGCCATTGGGCCCAAGGAAAGCGAAAAACTCGCCTTCACCCACCGAAAAGCTGATGTCATCTACTGCGAATTCTTTTGTGTCCTTGTATTGCTTGGTTAAATTTTTTACATCAACCATTAACGATTCTTCTTGCTGCATCTCCTTCTCCTGTTTATATATTTAGAATTAAGCTTATGTGAGTCTGCAATTATCGGCTGCCATTCCTGTTTCTTAGTGATTTGCCTGTAAAAATTTCGTAATCATTATATACGTACAAGCCAATACCAATGCGATGCGATGATTCTTCGCCTGCTGAATCTTGAATTTACCAATTGAAACCTATTTTCAAATGTTTTAGCAATATAGTCAGGTGTTATCCTGATATCGCTGGGAGAACTATCCATCGCCCAAATCAAAAGAGATGCTCCGGGTTTTAACAGACGGGAAACCTCTGATACATATTTTCGTTGTCCTTCTTCATCCAGGCAATGAAAACAGCCAATGTCAAAGGAAACATCAAACTGTTCGTTAAGCATTTCCAGATTGGTTACATCGCCTTCCAGAAAGGTTGGTTTATGTTCAGAATTGGCTACTCTTTTTTTTGCCTTTTCAACTGCAACTGATGAAAAGTCAACACCTGTTGCTTTTATTCCCTGCTCTGCCATATAAGTAGAAAATCGTCCAAGTCCGCAACCCAGTTCTAAAGAAGTTTTTGGGTTGTTTGTTTTGATAAGCTCTTCCAGCTCTTTTGGAATGCGAACATCTCCCCAAAACGTTATTGGTGCATTATATGCTTTGTCGAAATCCTTACCTGTTACAGGTGCGCTTGCTTTTTTGCTCATATTTATTTTTTTTAATTTAAGAGTTGCCAATAACTTGTCCATATATATAGGAAGACGAATGATTCAATAAATTACTTTAAACGGCGCAAAAATATTTTAGAGCTCTTGCGAACTATCAAAATTTACCTGATGAAACTCAAACAATGAAACTAAGTAATATCAGTGAGTGCGGGGTTTGGGAGCTAATATTTTGCATTTCTCAAAATCCTTTTTATATTTGTCCCCACAAATCAAATATTCCTTCTTTTCAAGGGTGTTTGGTTTTTATTAAGAAGGGCGGAGAGAT
>PMIG01000150.1:0-435 GCA_003157055.1 Bacteroidales bacterium
GCTTTCCGACACGTACCTGAATTTAGTATTTGCTGCCTCAGCGCCGAAGAAGCTGGAAGCCGAGTAGTTGTCCCACATTAACCCATAGCCCATGGTAGACAGAAGGACCGGAATTGCCCCGGTCATATATTTGATAGCCATATCCTGGTTACGTCCCTTATAGTTTATTGAAAGGGAATCTTCGGGATGGCAGCCCAGCCCATAAAGGGATTCGCCGGCAGGCGAGATAAACTGAGTTGTGCAATTGTAAGTCGGAATACCGGTAATGGTAGCTTCTGTCATCTTTTTGCCTTGCGATCCGTCTTCTGAAAGAATGATGTTTCCATTTAAATCAGTATATCTGACAGAGTTGTCTGACCTGTTTACTACTACCTTTAAGTCAGCTGTGGAAATGACAATTTCCTCTGCATTCTCAGCTACAGTGAAACCAGGAGT
>PMIG01000150.1:567-3786 GCA_003157055.1 Bacteroidales bacterium
TTTCATTGTTTAAGTATTATGTTTATTTTAAAAGAGTCATTTTATCAGGGAAATGCCAGGCTATCATTCTTCTTACCCGGAATGCTACCTGATTGGCAATTAATACCGGTAAGAAGAATCCATGAGAAAATAATAACAAGAGCCGAACACATAATGTCAATTGTTTTTCAGCTTATACCACTTCCGGGTAAAGAACCTGTTCAGACAGCTTACGAAAAGAAGTGGAAAGAGGAGCGAATCCGCTATTCTTTGCTTCATGATTTATTTTGGCATAACTACATAAGAAGCAGCATTTAAAAAGTCGATGCTTTTCTTGCAGCTTGTGTACTCATCGAAATTATATCTTTCAACTTCAACAACGCCGTATTTCAAACCTGCCTTTTTTGCCGCTCCAAAAATTGCAGCAAAATCCATCTTGCCGCTTGCACCTATCTCTTCCTTGTCTTTAATATGCCATAGTTCAAAGCGTCCGGGATATTTATTGAAATAATCCACAGGATTTGCTCCTCCCTCAACGACCCAGTAAAGATCCATCTCGAACATCACTTTTGAAGGATCGGTATTTTTAAGCATGAAATCATAGATAGTCTGGCCGTCTAGCTTGGTCGAGAACTCCTGGTCGTGGTTATGATAGCCAAAACGGAGGCCTTTAGCTTTGCATTTTGCACCTACGGCATTGAAATAGTCACAATATTTCTTCAGAACATTGATATCCTTGTAGGCATCGCCTCCCATAGAGGGCTGTACAAGAAACTTGCAACCGGCTGCTACATGGGTATCGATGCAGAGGTCCCACCATGCCATTGCTTTATCCCAGTTCTCAGCAGAAGGCAGAGCCTCGTTCACATGAGAACAAATGACAAACATGCCGTTCTTTTTGCAGAGATCCTTAAATGCCACAGGATCCATCCCATAGATCTTGCCATTGGCATAGTTGGCAGGTTCGACAAATTTGTATCCCATTTTTGCCACCTTTTCAATTGCAGCAGGAACATTTCTCATTATTGAGTCGCGAATAGAATAGAGCTGGAGTCCAAGGTTCTTCTGAAGAACCGTTCCTTTAGACGATGAAACTGCCGGTTTAGAGGTCTTACACGAATAGAGGGTTACCGACAGAGTGCCGGCTACCAGAAGTATCAATGCAAAAAATAACAGTTTGTGTTTTTTCATTTTGAATGGGTTTAAGAATTTTACGAAATATAACAATTTATTTACAGAGATTAATTTGAAATATCTTAAGCCTATTCAGGGCTTGAGATCAGCAGGCAAGCTTGCAACCCCCGGTTGCACCGGGGGTCATTAACATAGTGCCACATTCGTGGCAATGATACATCCAAAGAAAGCCTTATGTATCTATGATTCTATATTCTAAGTAAAGATAGTTTAAAAGAGAACCTTCAAAGCTGAAATAGATTCCGAGAAGTCAAATTTTCTTGATTCTATGATGTAAGATTCCCATCTGAAAGCCTGAGTTAACGATTATATAATTTTGATGGATTGAAATAAATATTTTGAAGAACTTTTAGAGGGTTTTATTGAGAGATAAATTTAATTAGCGGTATAAGTATCGGCTTCCCTTTTATTGCAGTATACGAGACTGTCGTTACCTTCTGCTTGTCGCCTTCCCTGCTCTGCTCGCTGGCTGATTCAACTTTGATATAAGGATTCATTTTACTGGTGAAAGTCAGGGCACGCTCTTTTGCATCTGCATCATAATTCACAAAAACCGGATAAACCAGAGTTATAAGCTCAGCAAGATTTGTTTTATTAGTTACTATTATTCCTTTGGGCCATACAGGCAATGCTCCATCCTGGGAAATAATAACTATACCTCCGGAAGGGATCCAGTTCATCCAGTTCATTTCGTCGCCGGCATTTTTTTCTATTCCTTTGGTTATGACAGCTTCCGCATAATATTTTTTTAACCCGTCCTTAAAGAGCTGCGGTAGCTTAAGACTGTTGATATAACCTGATATAAGCCTGCAGTTATTATAATGGCTGATATTGAAGTTATAATCATCAGCAATGAGGTGGCCATTATTATTCAATAGCTGTGATGCAAAGAGGCTGTTCAATGATCTGAACTCAACCGATGATGTATCAATGGCCTGGTTATTTTTCAGGATATAATCCTTTACAACTTTTGCATATCCCGGTTTATCAGAGGCTGAAAGCTTCAGTTCATCATAAGTCGGTTTGATCTCTGCTGGTATTTCATCGAGTCTCTCCTGTGCGAATGAGGCTATGGCAACGGGTTTTCTTCCTTCATCAACAGGAACGGGTTCAATAATAACAGAGTTGTCTGGCGTAATTTCAAGAGCATCAATGTCGCAGGACCCGGAGGCCAGGCCTGAAGCTAAAACCGAAATGTGTATTCTTCCCGGCTTGCCTGTCGATCTGATAACATTTGAGACCGGCATATCCATGTACCAGACTCCTTCAAGCTCATGATGCTTGTTAATATCTGACTCAAATACTGATGGCCCGACCAATGTTGCCGGTCCTGAAACAGACCATTTTACCGGGTTGTTTGCCCCATAGACATGTGTTCCTTTGGAATCAACAATATCTGCAGTTATTATTGCAACAGAAGCGCGGTCGGCATTAAATTTCTGAACCTGGCTTTTAAGGATGATCCTTGCAGGATCGCCTGCCATAACTACCTGGCAAGATATAGTTTGCTTGTCTTTGGCCGCCACTGCAGTCAGGTTCCCATTCTCGACCAGGATATCCCTGAAAGTAACACAGTGAAAATTGCTCTGATCGGGAACAAGAGTACCCTGGCTTTTCCCATTTACCTTAAGCTCAACCTTATCGCAGTTCGAGCTTATTACGATATCCTTCTTCTGTCCAAGATACTGAGTTCTCCAGTAATGAGGCTGAATGAAGACCATGGGTTTCAGAGAATATGTTGCCTGCCAGATATAATATGCGTATTTCGGCACCCTGTAGACATCGACATATCCTTTTGGATTTACATGAAGCAGCGGTGAGTTAAGATACTCCCGGTCGGCTCCGTGATCCTCATAAATCCATGTGCACAGGTTTCCTGTACCTAACTTTCCGCTTGCTATGAGCATATTCTGCTGATGCTCTTCAGTACCGCACTGCTGGGCATCAGAAGGTTCAAAGTCCTTTACATCCTTATTGTACCACCCTCTTATTGTACATCTCAAAAGGTTCTCCAAAGATAGGTTTTCGTCGGTATGATGAACATAT
>PMIG01000268.1 GCA_003157055.1 Bacteroidales bacterium
GATCCTGCCCCGCAGGATAACAGGCACATCTTTAAAATATCAGAGGAAAGTGGCAAAAGCCGTTAAAAGAGCCCGTCATATTGCCCTTCTTCCTTACGTCACTGACCTATTAAAATAAGGAGGAACAACTATGGAAGTTATATTATTGCAGGATGTCCAAAAGCTAGGACAGAAAGACGATCTGGTACATGTTAAGAACGGTTACGGAAGAAACTACCTTATCCCCAGAGGTTATGCTGTTTCAGCAACACCATCGGAAAAGAAAATGCATTCCGAGAACCAGAAGCAGAGAGCACATAAAGAGGAAAAAATAAAAGTTGAGGCCCAGGAACTGGCAACTAAGATGGCCGGACTTAAGATAATTGTCGGAGCGAAAACAAGCACCTCTGGCAAGATTTTCGGTTCTGTCAATACAATTCAGATCGCTGAATCACTCAAGGAAAAGGGTTTCGATATCGACCGCAAAAACATTTCCCTTCCTGATGACCAGATCAAGGAAGTTGGAAACTATAAAGCCGTTATTAAACTGCACAGGGATGTAAAAGTCGATGTCGATTTTGAAATCATTGCAGAATAAACTATTATAATGTATAATTAAAATGAGGGTGTCTGAAGCACCCTCTTTTTTTGCCCCTAAATCCCCAAAAGGGGAAATAAATTACTCCCCCTTTAGGGAGGGTTGGGGGCTATTTAGCTGCTATCGTCTCAATTTCTATCATCGCTCCAAGTGGCAGCTCCTTAACTGCAAAAGCAACCCTGGCTGGATGGTCTTCAGAATAGTGTAATGAATACACTTCATTCATTGTCTTAAAATCAGACATATCCCTCAGAAGGCATATAGATTTTATAACATCAGAAAAGCTGTATCCAGCCTCTGAAAGAATAGCTTCTATATTCCTGAAAACCTGCTCTGTCTGGATCCTGATATCACCATCAACCAGCTTACCGGTAATTGGATCAATAGGAATCTGCCCCGAGATATAAAGTGTCCCGTTTATCTCAACAGCCTGGCTATAAGGGCCGATTGCTGCCGGAGCCTTTGACGTACTTATTATTCTTTTCATAGTTGAATTGCCTAGTAATTATCGTGATAATCTTTTCTCCTTTGATACTTCAGGTCAGCAAGAACCGATGCTTTTACCTTGATTGAGAATTCCCACATTTTCATATTCCCGTTTGGCACCCATGTAAAACTCATGTCCCAGCAATGAAGATCTCGTGTAATCTGGATCTCTGACATTGTTATCTCCTTGTGCTTCATGTCATACCCTGTTCTGTAAGTGATATTCATCTTTTTGGTAAGCTGCACGGTGCCATTGAGCGAAATAGCCTGGGAAATGACTCCGGTCAGCCCGGGCTTGGAATAATTAAATGTGTAGCTCACATTCATTGTCCAGGGAGAATCAAATTTCATATATCCATACTCATCGAATTGATTTTCCGTCGCTTTCTTCATAGGTCTGACAGTAGTTTCGACAGGCTCACCGGATTCATTTGTTGCATTGTTCTGCTGATTCACATTTGCCGGCTGAGATTTGTTTTTATCCTTCTGGCCTTTAAGGAATCTGTCAACGCTGAAATCTGTTCCCACAGAAAAGAGGGTCAATCGCATTGGCTTATTGGTCTGGGAAAAATAATATGTCCCTATTGCCTTCCCCTTGCTATCGAGCCCGTAAAGTGAAAAATCGCTGTTGACCGAGAGTCCGACATTTTCAAACAGGGTAGTCCTGAGTACCATCGATACCGGGCTCCATCTCATAGAATCAGCAAATATATTATAACTGGTGGCTATATTAAAATTGTCAATCAGTTTTATTGTCTTTGGCTTTTCTGTAGTGTCATTTTTTGCATATACATGCGCATCAACGATATTTGCCAGGCTGAGTGAGACATTCCCGCTTTTGCTCGCAAGTGAAGGAGTACTGAATTTATTGCCTTCATATATTGAATAAGACTGCATGAGGCTATCAGCATTAACCTGAACCTTACGCCACATTTTTGAGCTCAGTCCTTCGATGTAAGGAGTAAAACTAATTGATGCCGATGGCGTCATTACATGCCTTATAGCTTCAATCCTCGAATTAGGATTTTTAAACGTATACTTACCGTATACCGGGATGCTATATCCGGCGCTTATTGAAGGATTTATTGCCTGACCATAATAAACACCCCTGAGAAAAGTTGTATCAACTTTTTGCTCGGAAGAATTCCAAGTCCGCAGCTGCTTTTTCGTGAACACTACTCCTGTGTAGGAGACACTGGGTGATATTGAGAAATTCTTGAAAGGGCGAATCTGAAAACTTAATGGTAAACTATGCTGGAACCCGCTTTGCATATTGCTCCACATCTTATTTGTGAAGAGTAGGCTGTCAGTAGTACTAATATGGTTTTCGAGAGAAGCAGTATACTGGAACTGGAGATCCTGGTACCATTTTTTTGAACCGGAGCTGTTCTTTCCACGAAACGGATATATCCGTGAAACAGAAAAACTGACTGTAGGAAGGTCCAGTGATACACTTCGATTACTGGTGTTTTGACTGTGATTTGCGCTTATTGAAAGGTTAACCGGAGTGGTGTTATCCCATGTTTTTGAATAGCTGATGCTCGATTGCTTCGTTGTTGTAATATGGTCATTCAGATTATAACTATTATTCATGTCATAAGCGCTTGAGCTCATATTTACGCTGGCCGAGAACCGGGATCCGGGATGCGCTTTTGCACTCTGGTTATAAGTCCATCCAAGGCTGTAGTTCTTTGATTCAGTAAAATCCGATAGCCCTTTATGTCCTGACAGGTTATCGGCATAGGTGAATGAGAAGTTGCCGTTGTATCTGTACAGCTTATTATAGCTTGTCTGCGCAGAAAGAACCCATGAAGCGTTAGCAAAAATACTTCCCATCAGCGTCAGGTCAAAATAATTGTTAAGGGCAAAATAGTATCCGCCGTCAGTAAGAGCATAACCCCTCACCGCTTCATAATGGGGTTTAGGGATAATTAAACCGGAAGCAGCCTTTTTTGTCTGAATGGGAAAATATCCAAATGGAAGGTATAGAGGAAGAGGTATACCTTCCAATACCAGGTTCCCGGGTCCTGAGATAATTTTTTTCCCGGGGTAAATTTTCGCCTTCTTTAACTTTATATAAAAATGAGGCGTATCGGCATCACAGGTCGAATATGTGCTTCTGAAAATATTGGAAGTACCATCATTAAGAAGCTTTGTTGTAGCGCTATGAAGAAGACCCTCATCCTGCTTGGTTATAATTTGTGAGATTATAGCTTCTTTAGTTTTGAAATTGTACTCAAGGGTATCGGAAGTGAATTCCTCAGAACCAGACTTGAAATCCGGCTTACCAACCACCTTGCCTGTTGAATCCCTTACTCCAACAGCGTAAACGTGATTTGTAGACATGTCGAAGATGATGGAGTCGGCCTTTATCTCAATATCTCCATAATCGACGACACCGTTCTTAACAATAGTGGCTTTTTTATTTATAAGATCATTTATAATATACCCTCCTGGTGCGCTGTATATTACTTTTTTGTCAATGGCATCCTTAGAGATTTTTTTAATCCTTAATATTGAATCCGGAGTAATTGTATCGCGGCTTAATCTGGCTGGCTTGGCAATCACATCCTCTGCCTGGGAAAACACAGGAAGAGAGAGGACCATCACGAGGAACACTACAAGGAAGCGCTTTTCTTTAAAAAAATACAACTTAAATGTTATTTTTGTGAAGTTTTTGTATGACTTCGGATGTTAGCGGCAAAACTATTAAAAAAACACGAACAACTTATGTGTACTGGAATTAAAAACGGCAAACAGCATACCTTTAATATATGCATAAGTTCATTACTTTTTCTTTTCATTGCAATAAACAATACTGATGCATCAAAAAACGGTCCAAAAACTGATGGTAAATGGATTATCGTTATTGATCCGGGACATGGAGGGAAAGATCCCGGAGCAATTGGTTCATTCAGTTATGAAAAGAATATAAATCTGGCTATAGCCCTTAAGACAGGAGAATATATAGAGGAAAATCTTAAAAATGTTAAAGTTGTCTATACCAGGGACAATGACTCATTTGTTGACCTCAGAGAAAGGCCAAAAATCGCAAATAGAAATAATGCTGACCTTTTCATTTCCATACATACTAACCTGTCCGCAACTAAAAGCGTGATGGGAGCAGAAACCTGGATTATGGGGCTTGCAAAGGACCAGGAGAACCTGGCGGTTGCAATGAAAGAAAATGAAGTTATACTCCTTGAAGATGATTATTCAACAAAATACCAGGGCTTCGATCCCAAATCACCTGAATCATATATTATTTTTACTTTGACACAGAACCTTTACCAGAAGCAGAGCACCGACCTCGCCAATAAAATCCAGAAACAGCTTACTGAGAAAATTAATAGGATAGACCGAAGTGTAAAGCAGGCAGGATTTTGGGTACTCTTCAACACAACTATGCCAAGTGTATTGATCGAGACAGGATTCATTTCAAACCCGACTGAAGAGAAGTTCCTCAACTCAGAGATGGGACAGGATTATCTTGCTTCAGCAATTTACAGAGCTTGCAGTGATTACATTAATGATATAGATAATAAAAGTGGAATATCGGCAAGCTCTTCCCAGGACAACATATCGAAGACTAACAGAGAATCGGCTGTTACAGACAGCAGTAATGAACTTGTTTTTATGATCCAGGTCTCTGCATCAGGGACAAAAACGGAAGTAAAACCAGATAACTTTAAAGGATTAAAAGATATCTCAGAAATTTATACTGAAACACGGTACCGTTATGCTGCTGGAAGATTTACTGAATACTCCGAAGCAGTTAAATACAGAAAACAGATCGAATCAATATACCCAGGTGCTTTTGTCATTGCAGTTAAAGGCAACAAAATATTGCCTTTGCACCAGGCTCTGGAACATAAGAAAAAAAAATAGCAACTGTTAACATGGTGATAACATCTGATGAAGTAAAGGGTTGGCCCAGTTGCTTTAATCACTGATCTGATTTTTCCCAGGGTTTTCAATTTTCTCAATCCTGAAAGTGTTCGCCTTCTTGTCAAGTTTTTAGTGAGCAAGGCTTTCAAGCATCCTAAAAATACAGCCGCTGATGTCCTCCTGTTTCAATTATAGCCGGGATGAAAACCCGTTTTGCGTGTGGCAATGGTCCGGGGTTCTATTCATATGGTGCTACTATACCCGGCAGACTGGCCGAATCAGTTGTATTAAAACTTAAGACTGAACTCGTGCCGGTTAAAGAAAGAAATATGACACTCCTGAATTCTCTTGATTCTCTTATTGAATCAGAGTTAACCAGATTATGGATCCCTTCCAAAACAGTACGTTCATTTTTATCTCATAGGTAAAAAAATATTCCTGAAAATTGATCTGTATTTATAAAATTCAGACTATCTTGATCTTGAAATGAGAAAATAAATTGATTACAAAATAATCCTCATTTATAGAGTTCATTGTTGATTTTTGAGTAAAGCCTTCTAATGAATTGTGGCACACCGACAAACCATTTAACAATATCATAATATCTTGATAATTAGCATTTTATGATGATAAAAAATATATTTTTTCATAAGTTGCTGATGTTTAAAAACATATACTATTTTTGATATAACCAAGTAAAAATAATTTTTTTTATAAGATTTTTTTTTACAAATATTGTAGTAATAAAAAGCGCCAACCGAACCTGAATATTTTAAACACCGAACTAAATGAACAAAACACACCTTGACGTATGGAATAACTGTCTGCAAATAATTAAAGATATTATTCCGTCCATCAGTTTCAAAACATGGTTTGAGCCAATTGTACCCTTAAAGCTTGAAAATAATGTACTAACAATTCAGGTTCCAAGTCCTTTCTTTTACGAATACCTCGAGGAGCAGTATATTGATATCCTGAGGAAAACCCTAAGGCGCGAAATCGGCACCGATGCCAAGCTCGAATATAGCGTTGTTATGGAGAATGCCACCTATTCTGATGGCAAACCCTATACAGTAAGATATCCTTCGAAATACAAGACCGACCTTAATAACAGACCTGTCCAGGTTCCATTTGACGTTACTCAGCCATCTATCAAGAACCCCTTCGTCATTCCAGGAATTAAAAAAGTTCACTTCGATCCTAAACTTAATCCTGAGTATAATTTCAACAACTATGTTGAGGGTGAATGCAACAGGCTTGCAAGATCGGCAGGAATAGCAGTCGGAAATAATCCTGGTGGAACTGCCTTTAACCCTCTGATGATCTATGGCGATTCAGGCCTTGGAAAGACTCATCTGTCCCAGGCTATCGGAATTCTTGTCAAAGAGATGCATCCTGACAAAACTGTTCTTTATGTCAATGCAAATAAATTCCAGACCCAATTCGTAGAATCTGTAAGGAACAATAACAAAAATGATTTCCTTCATTTTTACCAGATGATCGATGTCCTTATTCTCGACGATGTGCATGAGTTTGCCGGCAAGGAAAAGACGCAGGATACTTTCTTCCATATCTTTAATCACCTTCACCAGTCGGGAAAACAGCTTATCCTTACATGCGACAAACCACCCGTCGATCTGCAGGGAATGGAACAGAGGCTTCTTTCAAGATTCAAATGGGGCCTGCAGGCCGATCTTCAGAGGCCAGATTATGAAACTCGCCTGGCAATTCTCAAGAAGAAAGCTTACAACGACGGCATCGAACTTCCGGAAGATATTTTTGAATTCCTTGCTGCAAACATCTCAAATAACATCAGGGAACTTGAAGCTATACTCATCTCCCTTTACGCACAGTCTACTCTGAACAGAAAAGAAATAACGCTTGATCTGGCCCGGCTTATGGTCGAGAAACTCATAAGCACTGTAAGAAAAGAAATTACCATTGAATACATTCAGAAAATAGTTTGCGACTATTACAAGATCCCCATCGATCTTATCCAGGGTAAAACACGCAAAAGGGAAATTGTCCAGGCACGGCAGGTTTCAATGTATTTCTCAAAGAGTCTGACGAAG
Source organism: Bacteroidales bacterium (assembly GCA_003157055.1). Classification (GTDB taxonomy): domain Bacteria; phylum Bacteroidota; class Bacteroidia; order Bacteroidales; family VadinHA17; genus LD21. The sequence goes on from PMIG01000268.1 coordinate 7,024, forward strand.
GCTTCACTTGCAAGCATTGGATCGCATATCGGAGGCAAGGACCATGCGACAGTCTTACATGCATGCAAAACAGTGAATAACCTTATCGACACTGACAAGCATTTCAGAAACCAGATCAATGAGATTGAAAAGAAACTAAAGGTGTAATCCTATTTCCTGCCTTTAAAGTTCCTGGCATCAATATCCTTAGCACATCGGAATCCTACTGTTGCACTACGCTCAAATCCTGGCGAAACCAGCAGCATGATCTGGGTTTTATCAAGCTCCTGTGGACCACCTTCGATATACCACCAGCTGGAGTCAGGACGATAATAGCTTCCTCCCCTTATTATACTGAAATAATATGATCCGTCAAAATACATATCACCGGTCATCTGCCAGATATTGCCTACCATATCCATGACGCCATAAGGGCTCTGTCCCTTATTAAAAGCATCAACCGGAGTAGGCCTGTCAAAAGCATTATTGCAGTTTGTACCATAAAATTCATCTCCCCACGGCCATTTACGGTTATCAGTACCCTGTGCAGCCAGCTGCCATTCAGCTTCAGTTGGCAATCGCTTACCGGCCCACTTTGCATAGGCTTTCATATCTTCAATACTAAGATATGCAACAGGGTATTTTTCCTGTCCCTGCTTGAATGTACCTGATTCCCATTGCCTCAGGTACCGAGTCGTATCTGCTGGTAAATAACCGGTTGCAACCAGAAATTCATAATACTGTGCGTTTGTGACAGGATACTTATCGATAAGAAAAGTATCAATCCTGAATGATTTCCCGCTTACATCGGGATAGGGAATGAAATCCTCCCTTGTAGTCACATTGAAAGAGAAAGTCCTTCCCGGCACCAATACCATTTCAGGAGGAGTGCTGAGTGCCAGCTTAGTAAGCTCCGGCCTGCTTATAAGCCATGGCTTTCCCCCTTTAAGCGTCAGAACATCTTCATCTTTAAGTAATTTGTTTTCTATTAATTGCACCACAATTTTACCTTCATAATACCCGAAAAGATCTTTAACCCTGATCAGCGTATCTCTCCTGATCCTGAATTCTTTGAATGTCGTCTTATAGGAAGGAATGCCTTTCCATATTTTTGTAATTCCGCTTTGGGGATTAGCGATGCTGATGGTATCTCCCCTGAGTTCAGACTTTAGAATATCAGGAAATTCAGCTATGCAGTCGACTGATCCCTCTTTCCTGGTTCCGGAAAGCTGAGCCTGCCAGCCATCAGCCCTGGCAGGGATGAAAAGTTTCTCATTCCCAGTTTCGGGTTTAATATTTTCATGATTCCAGATGGAAACAAAATGTTTCTCTTTCGAAGGAGCTACGCTGAAAAGCCTGCCGGATATCCCGGCCGGATTCATATTCAGAACTGTATAAATAGTCTTTTCACCTGAATTCCACTTGTTTACAAATACGTTATCAACTGTTGTTTCCACAAGCGGGGTCCAGTCGTTATCAAGGAAAGCGTCATTGTTCTGCCTGAGAGTAAACGTTGTTCTGGCCAGAAAATCAAGGTCGTTATTATAATCCTCACCTCTCCCACCTGGTCTTGCCATTTGAAGTTCAATGCCATAACCATTGAAGAATGAGATGGCGATCTCCCGGTGCAATACATCTTCCCCAACGTCGCAGACTCTGAAGATGGCAAAATCAGGTTTTATCAGCTTATTGAGGTTCAGCTCGGGTGATAAGAAAATAGCGTTATGAACCCTGCCGGCAATAATACCAGGCATATCTTTTACAATAGCCATTCCCTCTGAATACATTATAACTCCTTTTCTGATGCTGTCAGCAGCATTTTGCAGTTCCGGGCTGGAATTTCCTCTCGAATCGAGAACAACACCGTCGGCTTCTGTCTCAGAAATGATCCGTGCCATGCCTTTATACTCGTCTTCATTCCTTGTGCTTTTATCCCAGGGCATTGCTGAAATGAAAAACCTTGTTCCATACGTGCGGGAAAGCCTGCTAAAATTCCTTAACTGCGCTGTGCCACCCGGGAGATCTCTGTAAAGGTCCCATTGATTTCTCTGATCGAGTCCCAGCCTCGGCCAGGCTGGCCATATACAAAACACATCAATGAACCCGAACTGTTCGATATTCTTTTTGAGCATATCCCCATAATTGTATTTCCCGCTAAACCTGTCATAAAAATCCCTGTCCCATGCCATCTCAAGGATAATAAGGTAACTCTCCCTGATCCATGCAAGGTCGGCTCTTTCGAAAAGCCGGTTATCAAATTTTTCAAGATCATATAAATACCGGTCCCTGAACATAACTCTTAACCCTTGCTGCCATTCACCCCTGTAGATACCGGTATTTATATTATAAATGACTTTTGCTTTTGGAGGGAGAATGGTCTCATACCTTCTCTTTTGGCCGCCTTCGGTTTTCTGACGTCTTGCCAGAGCACAAACTGAATAATCCTTATCTGTAGAAAATGATGAGTAACCGAGTTCCCAGGCATTATCAGGAAGGATGACCCTTACCGGCCTGAATCCGGGACGAAAGAGGCATGCCCTGGCAAGGTCATCAGGTCCGTAACCCGTAATATATACCGATGATTTGCTTTCTCCGAATGGGACAATATTACTTAGTGAAACTGTGTCCTCACCTGAATTTTCAAACTGGATCTCTCCTGACCATTCTCCGGATGGATTAACTGTTGGGCTGAATCTGATCCTGAGTTTTTTACCGGCAGAATAGATGTAACTTCCTTTCTCAATTGAAGCAGGAATGTCGACTGTGCTATATGATATGCCATCAGCGACGAAACTGAATAATGGCATTTCGCGGGCAAAATCAAGTTTTATGCTATCGGATAGAAGAATGCTTTTTACTGACCGGCCATCACCTGAAATATTAACAACGGAGAGCAATTGGGCTTCAGCAGCATTACCAGAAAGAAGAATCAGAGTGATCACAGACAGCACAGCTCTCTTCGTCAGAATGAAGATGCTTGTAATATTTTGCGGCATAATTGCATTTATTTTATGATATCGCGGTAAATAATATTAACTCCGGAATTTGAAAAAATCATATCCAATTGCAAGATATAACATAAAGGTTAGTTAAGAATTGTTTATGCTTTGGAAAATTTGATTTCATAGATAGATGCCTTCAATTTTTTTTTTAATTAAATAAATTGTATTTTTAGGGTAGATTCTAAAGAATCAAGCTTAATGCCTAAATCTATCAAAATATTAAAGTACTTCTTATTCTTTATCCTAATTGCAGCATCTGCAAGCTGTGCTCCAGTAAAAAAGAATCCCTGGGCTGACAAGAAAAAGCAGGCGTCGAAAGTCCATGCGTCTCAGCTGGGCAGGAATAAATACTACTTTTCAGCCGGATACCAGAAAAAGCTTGCCAAGAATTACAAAAAGAAATAGTCTGCTTCTTTCATTCATCACACACCATTTTCAATCCGTCATAAGCTAACATTATCCCAGCCGGTAATTCTTCAGAAACGTTTTTTGCAAGGCCCATCTGGTGGCTGATATGAGTAATGAATGCTTTTTTAGGCGAAATCTCCCTGATGAAATCAATTGCCTCGCGCAGGCTGAAATGTGAAATGTGTTTTTCCTTCCTAAGGGCATTTATAACCAGGTACTTTACTCCAATAAGTTTTTCCTTGCTCGATTCAGGGATATAGCTTGCGTCAGTGATATAGGCAAAATCCCCTATACGGAAACCAAATATTTCAAGGTTCATATGACGAACCCTTATAGGAATAATGTCAATTCCCCTTACATTGAATAAATTATCATTAATAGTGTTGAGCCTCATTTTTGGAATCCCGGGGTACTGATATTCTGCAAATACATAGGCAAATTCGCGCTTAACAGCTTTCTGAACCCTCTCTTCAGCATAAATATCAACAGCATCCTGGCTACGGTAATTAAATGCCCTTACATCATCCATTCCTGCAATATGATCCTTGTGTTCATGAGTAAGAATAATGGCATCAAGTTTTTTCACATTCTCCCTGAGCATCTGCTGACGAAAATCGGGACCTGCATCAAAAACAATGGTTACCTTTTCCGTCTCAAGGAGAAGGGATGTTCTGAGCCTCTTATCATGGGGGTCCTTTGACTGACATGTCTCACATTCGCAAGCTATTACCGGGACACCCTGCGAAGTGCCTGTGCCAAGAAAAGTTATCTTCACATCAAAAATATTTCATGACAAACCTAAATTAAAATTCACTAAATGCCAACTCAATCATATTTTTTATTTCAATTCTGGCAGAACTAAAATTATTATATTTGTTAAACAGAAAAAGTGAACGGCAAGATTTACCTGGTACCTGTAACCCTGGGCGGAGAAGACTACAACTATGTGATCCCTTCCGGTGTAATCTCGATAACGCGGGATCTGAGGTATTTTGTTGTCGAGGAGATCAGAAGCGCCAGAAGGTACCTCAGGCTGATAGATAAGTCATTCCCTATTGAAGAGAGTAATTTTGAAGTACTTAATGAGCATACCGGCGATAAGGATATAAGCAATTATCTGGATCCTTGCTTTGAAGGTTTTGATTTGGGTTTAATGAGTGAGGCCGGCTTGCCTGGAATTGCTGACCCGGGAGCAAGACTGATTAAAACTGCGCACAAAAAGGGCATAAGGGTAATACCTTTGGCTGGTCCTTCCTCAATTATAATGGCTCTCACCTCTTCGGGTCTGAATGGACAGAATTTTACTTTTAACGGTTATCTGCCTGTTAAACAGCCTGAAAGGGAATCAAAACTAAAAGAGCTGGAAAGAAGGTCTTGCGACGGGTTTGCACAGATCTTCATCGAAACACCATATCGCAGCCAGAAAATGCTTGAAAGCATTCTAGAGATTTGCAATAAGGACCTTATGCTCTGCATTGCTGCTGATATAAGTCTTCCGTCAGAATCAATTCTGACGTTGAGCATCTCTGACTGGAAATTAAAAATTCCTGATCTGAAAGACAGGCTTGTGGTCTTCTTATTCTGTAAAGAAACTACTTTTTAGAGTTCGATTTTAACCTTACAAGGTAAATATCATATAATAAAGTCGTATATGCCGGCATGATAAAGCCGGATGTTCCGTAAGCAAGATAAGAAGGAACTACTATCTTAGATTTACCACCGGCTTTCATATAACCAACTGCCTCGTCAAATCCTGCAATAAATTCACCTACTCCTGCTTTTCTTTTCAGGGTATCTGTAGTCCCATAGTTTGTTCCGGCTTGTGTACCGTTGATGTCATAAACGGTAAACATCAGAAAAACACTATCACCGGTAACTACCTGTGCTCCTGTTCCTACTTCTGTATCCAGATAATATAATCCGCTTGCCTTTTTCACATAATGAAGCGTAGAGTGGGTGGTAAGATAAGACTGGATATCTGCTTCCTCTTCCTTCTCAAACTTTTTTGTCAGATTACAGGAACTTATTGATATTATGATAATTCCTGCAATAACTGATAACCCGATACTGTTTTTTAACTTTATCATCACTTATAATATTTAATAAATTAACGGACTCAATGCATTTTTATTGCTGCTCTCCCCTGATTCGGACACTATACACTACTATGGCCCGTGAAGGTATTTTCTTTCCATCACCCGGTAAACCATAGGCCATGAACGGAGGCAGAATAAACAATGCCTCACCACCTTGTTTGAGCATTCTTAATCCCTGGTCAAGGCCGGATTCCAGACTGGTTTTCCCAAGTATTATCACTTTCGGCCCGAGCTCCCGTGAAGAATAGCATGGAGTACCATCAAGCAGGGTGCACTCATAATCCATCTCGACTTTGTCCTTGTCAGCCAGGTAATTTCCTGTTCCTTCCGTACTGATAAAATACCATAATCCGGAAGGAGCCTCTTTCATTTTAAGGTTTTTTCTTTCAATATAGCTCTCAATACGTTCCCTGTCCTTCCTCAAAAGATACCTGTTGAGATCAGCCATTTCACTCTTTCCGCGAACCTGATGAACAGCTGACTTATCATGGGAGGTATTGCACGATAGAATTATCATGGAAAATATTGCAACTGAAATGATTCTTTGTCCCATCTTCAGCCAATCTTGTTAAACCTTGTGAAATTCTCCTTCAGAACCTTCTTAAAATATCCGATGGTATTTTCAAGAGTACCAGGATACTCTCCACCGGATGCATTCTGGTGTCCTCCTCCTGAAAAATATTCAGAGGCAAATAAATTCACAGGGAATTTCCCTTTGGACCGAAATGAAATTTTAATAAAACCTTCCTTTTCAATAAACAGCGTTGAAAAGATAATTCCGCTGATTGAAAGCGGCATATTTACAAATCCTTCAGTATCGCCTTTAGTATACTTAAAGGCTGCCAGATCACTCCGGGTAAGAGAGATATATGCAGTCTGATATTCCGGGATTAGAACCATTCTCTCATTAAGCGAGAATCCCATTAACCGCATCCGGCCTTCAGAGAAGTTATTGTATATGAGATTAAGTATCCTTTCCTTACCAATTCCAGTCTCAAGGAGGTCAGCAACGATCCGGAACGTCCGGCTTGTGTAGTTACCATACTCAAAGTTTCCTGTATCGGTGATTATACCTACATATAATGCTTCCGCGTACGACTTACTGATGAAAGGGCCGTCATTCATCAGGGTAATAAGCTCATGAACAAGTTCGGAAGTGGAACATTTTGAGGGGTCAGAAATCATAAGACCGTTAAAATCAGCTGGTTCAAGATGATGGTCAATTATTATCTTCTGTGCTGATGAAGAATTTATAAGCTCTTCTGACTCTCCGAGCCTGCTTGTTTGGTTGAAATCTAGCATTACAATAAGGTCGGCATCGGCAATGAGCTTTTTGCATTTATCTCTTTGACGGATATATATATTAATAAGATCTGCACCATCCATCCATTTCAGAAACTCCTGCAGGTTATTCGGGGCAATCATTTCCACACTCTTACCCTGGGCTCTAAGATATTGATATAATGCCAGCTGCGCCCCGATTGCATCACCATCAGGATTTATATGGCACACTAACAGTATATTCCCGGATGATGAGAAAAGTTTTATTAATTCTTTTGTATATTTGGATAA
>PMIG01000304.1 GCA_003157055.1 Bacteroidales bacterium
GAAAGATATTGACGGCAATGTTTACAAAACTGTAACAATTGGCAAGCAGGTTTGGATGATGGAGAATTTAAAAACTACCAAATACAATGATGGTAAAACAATACCCTTGGTCACTGATAATACTGCATGGACAGACTTAACTGCATCTGAATACTGTTGGTATAATAACGATATTGCAAACAAAAAAGTTTACGGTGCTTTGTATAATTGGTACACAGTTAATACAAATAAATTATGCCCCAGAGGTTGGCATGTTCCTACCGATGCAGAATGGACAACACTGACAACCTATTTAGGAGGCGAAGGTGTTGCTGGTGGTAAACTAAAAGAAACAGGCACAACTCATTGGAAAAGACCAAATACAATGGCAACCAACAGTAGCGGTTTTACTGCTCTTTCTGGTGGCGGTCGATACGAAGATGGGAAATTCTACGACCTTGGCAGCAAGGGATACTGGTGGTCTTCTACCGAGGAAGGTGAGGCAAACGCTTGGTGCTTTGAACTGCAATACGCTATCAGATCGATAAATAGGTTAGGTTCAAGAAAACCGGCTGGCTGGTCAATTCGCTGTTTGCGGAATTAATAGATTTTATTAAACTATGGATGCCCCAACTGAGTAAATCAAGAAAAATGAATTCAGACGAAGAGGATGATATCGTACATCCGGAAAACCTTCCTGTTTACCGGAAAGGAAAAGAGATCCTTGATATGGGTTTGAAGAAAATCCTGAAGAATGAAATGTTCTGAATATCCGGCTCGTGTCCAATTTTCTTACCCCCCCAACCACAAAAATGTTTATATTTGATCACCATTCTAAAAAATATATCCAATGAAAAACAATCATTCTCCCGCCATTTGCAAAATCTGCAGAATACAAGTTTTAACCGCTTTTTTATTTTTACCGGTTTTACTTACCGGACTGAACGCCCAGAATAATAAGCAACCAATCATCGGGCATTGGGATCTTACTATAGATATGGGAAACAACCAGGCAGATCCAACATGGCTTGATGTGAAGCTTTCAGGAATTAAAACGCTTGTCGGGTATTTTGTTTCCGATGCAGGAAGTGCCCGGCCAATTTCAAAAGTAACTGTCGATGGCCCAAAAGCTACATTCAATATTCCTCCACAATGGGAGTCCGGTTCAAATGACCTTGTATTTGAGGGCACTGTCGAAAATGATAAAATATCAGTCACAATTACCCTCCCTGATGGACAGAAACACTCATTTACCGGCGAAAAGGCACCAACACTGGTAAGAGAAAAAAGTCCGGTCTGGAATGAGCCTGTCAAGCTGTTTAATGGCACTAACCTTGATGGCTGGGTATCCCAGAAGCCAAATAACCAGTGGGTTGCTGAAAATGGTATTCTTAAAAGCCCAAAATCCGGATCCAATCTGATTACCACACAAAAATTCAATGATTTCAAACTGCATATTGAATTCCGTTATCCTGCCGGAAGTAATAGCGGTGTTTATTTGCGCGGCAGGTATGAGCTGCAAATTGTTGACAGTCGTGGTGAGGAACCTTCTTCAATTTATCTGGGTGGGATCTATGGCTTCCTTACTCCGAATGAAAATGTGGCAAAAGAGCCGGGAGAATGGCAATCCTATGACATTACCCTGATAGGCAGACGCGTTACCATTGAAGCAAACGGGAAAACGATAATCTGTGATGCAATCATACCGGGAATAACAGGCGGAGCAATAGACAGCAAGGAAGCAGAGCCAGGTCCGATTTTATTACAGGGAGATCATGGTCCGATCGAATTCCGTAATATCGTAGTTACTACTGCCAAATAGAAAACCCTAACATCAACTGATTTTATAAAAAGAATAGATGCATCCCGGTATAGCTTTTATGCCGGGATTATTTTTACTGAACCAATTCAAAACTGTCTTTCAAGCGGATATCACTTGAGGAGGCTCCTATCATTATCTCAAATTCGCCGGGTTCGGCAACCCATTGTAACTGTTGATTGTAGAAAGAGAGTTTTTCCCTGTCAATAATAAATTTGATTATTTCAGACTGACCAGCTTCCAATTTCAATTTTTTCAGGAAAAACGTATTTAAAACTATTATGAACAAAATATTTAAAGCTGTTTTTTTCATAGATCAGAAAATATAATGATTTAGCTAATATAAGATCTTTTTATATTATTATAAAGCACCACATAAATCACAGGAGCAAAATCATTTTTTTGATAGCTTCCAAAGGCTTTTTTTGTAAGTTTACATAATAAATTGCCTTCATACTTAATGACTAACTATAACCGTATATCTTCCATTGACATCATGCGAGGTTTAACCCTCGTACTGATGCTGTTCGTAAACGACCTGAATATGGATATAGCCCCTGCATGGCTAGGTCACCGTGCTGCTGAATTCGATGGAATGGGTCTCGCCGACTGGGTATTCCCGGGATTCCTGTTTATTGTGGGAATGGCTATCCCCTTCGCGTTTTCAAAAAGATTTTCATCGGGCCAGTCTCTGCATGACATCAGCAAACATATTCTCACCAGATCATTGAGCCTGATAGCAATTGGAGTACTGATGCTTAACAGCGGCAGGGTAAACCCTGAACTCACCGGCATAAGCAAAAACCTGTGGGCCATATTAATGTATCTGGGTGTTTTTCTCTACTGGAACGACTATCCCGATAAAGAAAATAAATTCTTCACTGTAACCGGACTCAAGTTTACAGGTCTGGCAATCTTTGTGTTCCTGATATTAAAATTCAAATCCGGACAGGCGGCGAATAATGGATCTCTTATTACAGGCTGGTGGGGAATTCTCGGACTTATCGGATGGGGATATCTTGTCTCTGCATTCACTTATGTTCTTTGCCGTGATTCAATTTTAAAAACAGCCCTCATTGCATTGTTTTTTCTTATAATGAACATGCTGTCAGACTGGAAACTACTTGGATTTCTCGATCCGGTAAAACCTTTCCTGGGTATTATTATTGACGGGAATGTTCCATTTATCGTATTATCAGGTCTGACCGGCGGACTGTTAATAAAGAAAATTCCGGTTATAGAATTCAAAAAGGTCATTCCAATCTTTATCGGACTGGGAATATTTTACATCATTTCAGGGTTTATCCTGAGAAGATGGTTTATTATCTCAAAAATTCAGGCGACTCCAAGCTGGGGAATGATATGCACCGGGATCAGCTTCCTGGTATTCATACTTTTATACTGGATAATTGATGCCAGGGATAAAATAAGATGTGCATCTTTTTTGCAACCTGCAGGTGGGAACTCTCTTACTACATTTATTGCATCTTATATACTTTATTGCCTGATCT
>PMIG01000077.1 GCA_003157055.1 Bacteroidales bacterium
AAGAAAAAGAAACAGAAGCTCCTGTTATTGAAGAAAAAGAAATAGAAGTAGAAGTTCCTGCAGTCAGCGAGGCTCCTGAAGCCGAAGTAGCTGAAGAAAAGAAAGAAAAAAAGCCCAGGAAAGCAAAGTCTGAACATGAAAATGAGCGTCCTGCTCACATTGCCAACGAGGATTTTGACTGGGACAGTTTCGAAAAGGATGAGCATAAAGACTCACCAAAGCACAAGGAATATGAAGCAATGTACGACGATACTCTCTCAACTGTTGCGGTTGACGAGGTTGTTCATGGTACAGTTATCCAGATGACTCCCCGCGAAGTTGTAATCAACATCGGCTATAAATCGGAAGGCGTCGTAAGCTTGAACGAATTCCGCTATAACCCGAACCTGAAAGTTGGCGATACCGTTGAGGTTTATGTCGAAAGCCAGGAGGACAAGAAAGGCCAGCTTCTCCTTTCACATAAAAAAGCACGCGCAATCAATTCATGGGACAGGGTTAATGCATCGCTTGAGAAAGACGAGATCATAACCGGTTACATCAAGTGCCGTACGAAAGGCGGTATGATCGTTGATGTATTCGGCATCGAAGCTTTTCTTCCCGGTTCACAGATCGACGTCAAGCCGATCCGCGATTACGACGTATTTGTAGGCAAGACAATGGAATTCAAGGTTGTAAAGATCAACCAGGAATTCAAGAACGTTGTCGTGTCTCATAAAGCTCTTATCGAAGCTGAACTTGAACAGCAGAAGAAAGAGATCATTGCCAAGCTCGAAAAAGGACAGGTTCTTGAAGGAACCGTTAAAAATATTACATCATACGGAGTATTTATTGACCTCGGCGGTGTCGACGGTCTTATTCATATTACAGACCTTTCATGGGGCAGGGTCAACCACCCCGAAGAGATCGTTCAACTCGACCAGAAGCTCAATGTTGTTATCCTTGACTTTGATGATGAGAAGAAAAGGATCGCACTTGGCCTCAAGCAGCTTACACCTCATCCATGGGATTCAGTCAATCCTGACCTCAAAATAGGCGATAAGGTAAAAGGCAAAGTTGTCGTCATGGCCGATTACGGAGCATTCGTTGAAATAGCCACGGGCGTCGAAGGTCTGATCCATGTATCTGAAATGTCATGGTCACAGCATCTGCGCAGTGCACAGGAATTTATGAAAGTTGGTGACGAGGTTGAAGCTGTTGTGCTTACGCTCGACAGGGCCGAAAGGAAAATGTCTCTCGGCATCAAGCAACTCAAGCCGGATCCATGGCAGAATATCGACGAAAAATATACCGTTGGCTCAAAACATATGGCTAAAGTCAGGAACTTTACCAACTTCGGCGTATTCGTTGAGATTGAAGAAGGCGTTGACGGACTGATCCATATTTCGGACCTTTCGTGGACCAAGAAGATCAAGCATCCGGCAGAATTTACTGCAATAGACGCTGAAATTGAAGTTGTTGTCCTTGAAATCGACAAGGAAAACAGAAGACTGAGCCTCGGTCACAAGCAACTCGAAGAAAATCCATGGGACGTATTTGAAGGAGTCTTCACCATTGATTCCGTGCACGAAGGAACCGTTATGGAAGTTTTCGACAAGGGGGCAGTAATTGCCCTTCCTTACGGAGTTGAAGGCTTTGCTACACCAAAACACATGGTGAAAGAAGACGGTACAATGGCAAAAGTTGATGAAAAACTAATGTTCAAGGTTATTGAATTCAATAAATCGGCTAAGAAAATTATCGTTTCTCATAGCAGGGTTTTCGAAGATGAAAAGAAATCAACTGAAGCACCGGTTAAGAAGACAGAGGGTGAAACACCCAAGAAATCAACAAGAAAGCCTAAGTCAAACGCTGAAAAAACGACACTTGGCGATATTACCCAGCTGGCTGCTTTGAAAGAAGAAATGGAAGAAAAACAGAATAAAGCATCCAAGAAAGAGAAATAATCACTAAATTAGGGCTATCAAATTTTAATATTATGGATTTCAATATTGAAAGCCGGAATAACAGTACAGTGATTCAGATCCAGTCTGAGAAGCTTGATACGCATATTGCTCCTGCTCTGAAATCTGAACTTGTACTGGTTTCAGGAAAAGGTGAGAAGAATATCATCCTTGACCTTGAAAAATGTCAGTACTGCGACTCTTCGGGTCTTAGTGCCATCCTGGTAGCCAACAGACTTTGTAAAAATGCCGGTGGTACATTTGTGCTTTGCGGCCTGAATGAAGCCGTCGAACGTCTTATCACTATTTCTCAGCTCGATACTGTCCTGACAATTACTGCGACAATAGCCGACGCTGAAAAGATGATATCCTGAGACCGAAGCATTGCAGGATGCCGATGAAAGTAACAGTACTTGGCAGCAGCTCTGCATTGCCGACATCAGAAAGATACCCTTCCGCTCATGTGCTCAACGCGCATGAGCGGTTGTTTTTAATAGACTGCGGAGAGGGAACCCAGATGCAGCTCCGCAGGAACAGGATCCGGTTCGGAAAAATAAACCACATTTTCATCAGCCACCTCCATGGCGACCATGTTTTCGGTCTCTATGGACTTTTATCAACATTCAGCCTCATGGGCAGAGTGGCTCCTGTTTACCTTTATGCTCCTGAAAGCTTCCAGGGAATGTTTGCATCGCACCTGGCTGATTTCGATATACACCTGAATTACGAAATTGTTTTCATTCCTCTTTCAGGAAAAGACCCGGTTAATATCCTTGATGATAAATACATCACTGTAACCTCATTCCCGCTTCAACACAGGGTGCCGGCTTTCGGTTTTCTTTTTGCGGAAAAGCCGCTCGACCGGAATATTATTAAGGAATCAATCGAAAGGTACGAGATCCCTACAGTCAGAATTCCCGCAATAAAAAAGGGCGAGGATTTCGTTACAATGGACGGGGTTCTGATAAAAAATGATGATCTCACAGTTCCCGGACCGGCGCCTCTTTCCTATGCCTATTGCAGCGATACGAAGTATTTTAAACGGCTTTCCTCTTTTGTAAAGGGAGTTGACCTGCTTTACCACGAAGCCACTTTCGACATGTCCCTTGAAGATCTGGCGAAAACCACCGGCCATTCAACGACTATTGATGCCGCAAAAGTTGCCTCTGAAGCCGGAGCAGGCAGCCTGATGATAGGGCATTTTTCGGCCAGGTACAAGGATGTCATGCCTCTTGTAGAAGAGGCAAGGAAAATATTTCCAAAGACATTCGCGGCTATTGACGGACATTCTTACGAAGTAGGCAGCTACGCTGATTCTTAATTAAGAATTTCTATCTTTGACCTCTTTCTGAATTTAATTAAAGCAGAGTGCAGGATAAAATATTGATACTTGATTTCGGCTCTCAATATACTCAGCTGATAGCC
>PMIG01000119.1 GCA_003157055.1 Bacteroidales bacterium
AAAAATGAAAAAATGGCTCATCCCAGCCTCCCCAGATACCATCAAAATCGTTCTTGTTAGGGTATTCATTGAGGCCGAAATATGAGTCAAATCCAGCCATCCTGGCAAATGAATCAAAACCCATTGATCCGTTTGGTGCGCCATGGAAAAAAGCTGAATAGTATCCTTTTATCTTTAATAAAGAAGCAATCCCGTTAATCTGGTTGTTGGCATAATGTGAAATGATGTATGGAGTCTCAAGGGATGGAACAGATGCAAGTATTGAAGGCATGGCATCTATCGATTTTTTGCCGTCTGCAATTGAAATGTCAAACGTCAGGCTCTCTTTTATCAATGAATCAATGAACGGTGTATACCCTTTGTAAGTTCCACCTTCCAGCTCAGGGCTGAGAGAACCTATGTATTCGCGCGCAAAACTCTCAAGTATAATAATGACGACGTTATCTTTTATGAATGGCTTTGTTGTATCGGGGACAATATGAGGATTATAAATCTCATCGAGCTTCTCCTTTTCAAAAAAGTGATATCTCACCAGCGGTTTCTTGCCCGATGTTCTGAGAATGCTGAACGGTGTATTCAGAACAATAGGAACGTCATGAGGCGATTTTACATATCTGGCTGCATTGCTGATTGTTATAGGACGTGTTGAATGCCTGTATCCTCCCCTGGCTCCACCAATTACAAGGGCAAGAGCAACTGGAATGAAAAGGACATTTATCAGGTAATATGTAATCTTGCTCTTTGGCTCCGGCTTTACCGGCTTAACTTTATTGTAAAGGAAGACCATAAGGAACCATATAAAAAAGCATAGAATTGTTGCCGGCCAGTAGTCTGCCAAGAATTTAAAGAACATTTTCGACAGATGCTCTTCATTTTCGAACGTTTTAAAAACGTCAGCAGTGGCTCTCTTAAATACAAAACGGTAGTAAACAAAATCCATACAATTTGCAGCGATTGCAATGCCGTTGGTAACAAAGAACAGGACTCTTAAAATCTTTTCGTAAATCCTGCTATACCTGAAATCGAACGGAATAACTTCGAGCAGAATAAACGGCATATTGATATATACTGCAGCTGAGATATCGAACAGGAGACCTCCCTTCATCATTATCAGAAACTGTCCCAAAGAGATATCCGGGAACATATTCAGATTGAAGAAATAAAATCCGATACGGCAAAGCGAAAACAGGAATAGAACAAGGAGTATCCTGTAAATCAGTACAATAAGTATATTATTCGTTAGATTCCTTAATTTCATCAGCGACGCTTTGGTTTTAAAATGTATTTCGGAATTTAGGATTTAACTGCTGAAAAAAAGTATCTAAAGATAAAAATTATTTCTCCGTTGCAAACCTAACATCTTTCATCCAGAAAATTACAGGTGCAACTGATGCAGTTCCCATTCCCTCGCCTGTGCCACCATAAGGTCTTCCGCCACGACCACCACCTGACCGGCCACCACCACCGCCACGTCCGCCCATACCTCCGCCCATACCTCTACCCATACCTCCGCCGCCATATCCACCCATACCTCCATCGCCTTCTTCACTCATACCTCTTCCCGGACCTCCGCCCATTCTCGCGGGGTTAATTCCCGGGTAACTTAACCCAAGGACTATCGAACCATTATTCTTTTTCTTTTTATCAGATGCTTCGGGCATTTTTGCCAATGGGAATATGAGTTCGTACCACATATTACCCTCCTTATCAAATTTCATGGAACCCCTGAAAGTATTCATTTCAGCTGCAGAAATAAAAGAATGGTCTGAATCAGCAAGACCAATCAGTTCTATTCCGGCTGCCAGTAGGGTTTGCATGCCTGAACCGCCTGAAAACATCCTTCTGCCCTCCATCCCGCCTGGCGTATTCTGAATTGACTGCATATCAGGTTTTCCCTGATTTCCTGTTCGTGCAGGATATCTAAGACCAGTTTTTTTACCTTTTTTACCATCAGTATTTATCCATACAGTCAGCCCGGATTTAATTACCTGCCTCTGTACATCCTTGTCAAATATCCTGAGATCAATGTAAAGGTTATCCCTGTCGTTGGATAAATAATAATAGAACTTGCCTTTCTCAGTATATTTAAGATCAGAAGACTGAAATGTAATATTATCATGCCCCTTATCGTGCCAGTTCAGGTAGAATGATTTTTCCTTCTGGGCAAAGATGCAAGTGCTTACGGTTAATGATAAAATAGTAACGAGCGTCCTCATAATAATATAGTTTTGGTGACAAGATATAAGACAATTTAGTATCTCATATTATTCCATTCAGGTTATTATATATTGTTAAAATTGATCGATTATAAAAAAAATGCCAGGTCCCAACCTGGAACCCGGCATTGATCAGGTTTAATTATAGGTTTATTTCTTTTGCATGTCCTGCATCAGTTCTTTCAGATCGCTATCCATTCTGTATACTCTCCTCCTTGCCCCAATGCCAACAATCATGGATATTACAAACAGAGCAATCAGGACGTACATTACTATTTTTGTTGTCGCCGGATTTGCTTTCAAAGCTTCAACAAGTCCGTTATAAAAAAGGTAAAGTGCAAAGACGTTTACAGCCAGTCCAACGATTGATCCAGCTAACGGGCTGAATCCTGAAATGAATCCAAGCAGTGCACTTATAGGCATGATAACCATTACAGCAGCTGTAACTCTTGCGCAGGATTCAAAATCAGTGCTTCCTTTGCAGATTGAAGAAATAACCAGGGTAACTACTGCTCCGACAAATAATCCTATCACAGCTCCAATTATCGTGTAGATTAGGATCATAATACCGAAAGCGCCGCCAAACATGCTGCCTCCCAGGTGAAGAATACTCCACAGAAATGAGATAATCCCCGCAACAGCTCCATAGATAAGAGCTTTTATGACAGGTTCGCCTAAACCTCCCGTTGTCTTCATTGTAGAGAAATATGACTTCGGGGACATAAGGACATCTTTAGAATCCTTAATAAAAGCATTAAAATCGAAAGAAGATTCACTCATAGTCTTAACTTTTAAAGGGTTATAGTTAATCAATAATGGATAACTGTATTTTTAAGAAATCCAAGTTAGAAAAAAAAATGACTTGAGGTATTAAAATAACCGATTTTTCATCAGCTCCTGTCCACTGAACGAAGCAAAAATGTCTGATCAAATGACTGTAAAAGATCTGCAGCTTCATATAAGCTTACTCAAGGTAAGTATACCCATATAGTCCTGACCGGTAGTTTGAGAGGAACTCTTTTCCCTCCTCAAGGGAGATGATTCCTGCTTTTACAGATGAAGTAACCCATGTTTCGACAGTGCGGACAAGCTTTTTAGAATTATATCCTACATAGTCAAGAACTTCAGCAACTGTTTCACCATCAATTACCTGGTCAATTTTATAGCTATTCTCGTCTACTGAAACATGTACGGCGTTGGTGTCTCCGAAAAGATTGTGCAGGTCGCCAAGTATCTCCTGGTATGCACCAACAAGGAATACACCCATATAATAACGTTCATGACCTTTTAGAGGATGTACAGGAAGATGATGAGAGGAGTTCCGTGTTGAAATGAAATTATCGATTTTCCCGTCAGAGTCACAGGTCATATCCTGTATAGTAGCTGAAACGGTTGGCTCTTCGTTAAGCCTGTGGATAGGCATTATTGGGAATATCTGATCAATTGCCCAAGCATCCGGAATTGACTGGAAAAGAGAAAAATTGCAAAAATACTTGTCTGATAATATTCTTGAAACCTGCCTCAGCTCGTCAGGCACATGCCTGGAAGTGTTTGCTACCCGGTAAACTTTTCTTGCCACTGACCAGAATAATCTTTCTATCTGGGCCCTGGTCTTAAGGTCAATCAGCCCAAGGCTGAACCTGTCGAGCGCCTCTTCCCTTATCTGTTGTGCATCGTGCCATGTCTCCAGCATTCTCGGTTGATTGAATTCATCCCATAAAGTGTAAAGCTCTTTCAGGAGTTCATGATCCTGCTCATTTACTTCCTCTTCCTCATCCCACGAAGGGAGTGTTGTTGTTTCGAGAACCTCAAAAATCAGTACTGAATGATGTGCTGTCAGAGATCTTCCCGATTCAGTAATGACATTAGGATGAGGAATACTATTTTTATTGCTGGCATCCACAAAGGTGCTCACAGAGTCATTCACATATTCCTGGAGAGTATAGTTGACGCTATTCTCGCTGTTGGATGAGCCTGTACCATCGTAATCAACACCGAGGCCCCCGCCGATGTCAACAAATTCGACATTAAATCCGAGTTTGCGAAGCTGCACATAAAACTGCGATGCCTCACGAAGCGCGGTTTTTATGCGTCTTATCTTTGTCACCTGGCTGCCAATATGAAAATGAATAAGCCTGACACAATCGCGCATTTTGTTTCTCTCAATGAAATCAATAGCGTCAAGTAATTCACTTGAGGTAAGCCCGAATTTGCTGATATCACCTCCCGAATCTTCCCATTTGCCGCTTCCCACGCTTGCCAGTTTTATACGTATTCCAATATTTGGTTTTACTTTAAGTCTTTTGGATATAGAGGTGATCAGCTTGAGCTCATTGAGCTTTTCAACGACAAGAAAGATGCGTTTCCCCATTTTCTGTGCCAGAAGAGCAAGCTCAATATAATCTTCATCCTTGTAACCGTTGCAAATTATAAGAGACTCGGGGTCAGTGTTAATCGCCAGAACCGCATGCAGTTCAGGTTTAGAACCTGCCTCAAGCCCGATGTTGAATTTTTTGCCATGGCTGACAATTTCTTCAACAACCGGTCTCATCTGGTTCACCTTGATAGGGTAAATAATAAAATTCTGAGCAGTGTAGTCATACTCCTCTGATGCCTTCTTAAAGCATTCTGAAATACTGATTATACGATCGTCCAGGATATCAGGGAACCTGATAAGAACCGGAGTTGATACATCTGTAAGTATCAGCTCATCAAGCAGTTCTTTAAGATCAACTGAAACACAGTCCTTCTTTGGAGTAACCGTAACATTCCCCTTGTCGTTAATGGAAAAATAATCAACGCCCCAGCCGTTGATATTATACAATTCAGCTGAATCTTCAACGCGCCACTTTCTCATGATCAGTTATTTGAACCAGTTAAATAATAAGAAGGATCAGAAAAATAAAAATTTTTGCAATGTTATTAAATTAACACGAATATGGGGCATAAATAATGAAGAAATCTTCTTGCGGTCTTGAAGTCTTGCAGTCCTGCAGTCTTTTAAAATAAGATATGAAGACAATTTTGTATTTTTGTTATATTAATTTCTTTAAGATGAAAAACCTCAAGATTGCTTCCACCAGGGTTTTAATGTACGTCTGCTTTCCCATGATTTTTTTGTGTTTGCACATGGAAACCAAAGGTCAGGAATACGCCATCGGGGCTGATCTCTCCTTCCTTAAGAGCGCAGAGGACAGAGGCTTTCAGTTCAGGGAAAATAATGTTGTAAAGCCTGGACTGCAGATATTCAGGGACCATGGCTACAACTGGATCAGGCTCCGGCTTTTCCATACCCCGACAGAATTGCCAAACAATCTGGAATATACAGTTGCGCTGGCAAAAAGCGCAAAGGCAATGGGATATAAATTTCTGCTCGATTTTCATTATTCTGACACATGGGCTGATCCAGCAAAACAGTTCATGCCAAAAGCATGGGAAGGAAAATCGCACCAGGAACTTATTAAAGCAGTTCTGGATTATACCTCTTCAGCAATCAAGAGCTTCAGAGAGGCAGGGGCGCTCCCTGAAATGGTGCAGATCGGAAATGAAGTGATAAACGGAATGATGTGGCCCGACGGCAAGCTTCCGGAAAACTGGAACAATTTTGCCGACCTGGTCATTGCCGGGATAAATGGAGTATATGCTGCCTGTGATGCTGCCGAATTGCCCAAAATAATGATCCATATAGATCAGGGCGGGAATAAGGCTAAAACAAAATACTTTTTCGATAAACTGCTCTCTTATGGAATTAAGTTTGACTATATAGGCCAGTCTTATTATCCATGGTGGCATGGAAGCCTGCTTGATCTGCGCGATAACATGTACTTCATGGCAAAAGAGTACAGGAAGCCGATCATTGTCGTCGAAGCTGCATATTGCGCCACTCCTACAGAGTATAAGACCAAACCGGCACCATTTCCCGAGACCCCGGAAGGGCAGAGGGAATTTCTCGATGAGGTGAATAAAATTGTCATGAATACACCGGATAATCTGGGTGCCGGAATATTCTGGTGGGAACCGGCAACTTACGGGGGATGGTCGACAAGGGATTTCTTCGATGAGAAAGGGAATGTTTTGCCGGTCATTACCGTTTTCGATAAATATACCCGTCACTGAATGTAGAAAGGGATATGAGATCCGCCTCTCCATTAACATTTATAACAATGATGATGTCCTGATAAATATTAAAATGCTGGTTGTGTTTTCAATTCCGTTTTGTTTATTATCCTGCAAATGGGGTAGGGATTATATCCTCTTCCCCATTGAGGAACAAGATACTTGTCAAGATAATTCCAGGTTAAAAGTCCATCATTTGACTGAGGTTCAAGGAGGTAAGCGGCAAGGTTCGCAAGCGGCTGTGAAGCTCTTACTATAATCGTTCCAGCCGGAAAATCAGATGCCTCACTTATATATCGTCCTTGAATTTTATTGAGGTAGTGTCCCTGGGTCAGAATCGGTCCTCCTTTAAGATCGCTTATCTCGAACTTTTCAACATTGCATTTTAAGGGCTCTGCCAATTTCTCTATCTTTATTCCGTGAAGTTTAAGCAGATCCAGAACCGCCTTGTCCTTGATTTCAATAATCCATGCAAAAGGAAACCTTATATTCTTTACAGGATAATAGTCGATATAATAAGGAACAGTTACTGTAACCTGCCTGTCTGTTTTCCTGAATGGAGGATAGATGTCAGGCTCTGCTGAAGGTTCTGCCTCAAAAGTCTTGATTGTAACATTTTCCGGTAGCGGCCTGACTTTATATTCTATTGCAAATGAATCTTTTACATTTGGATTTAAACCCCTCTGAATAGTTTCAAGGTCCACATCACTCAGCATTTTCTTTATTTCAGTGCTATGAGAATAAGCATATTCAGCAAGTGATTTTATCAGGTAATAGCATCCTTCAACCCTCGATTTAAAATCGGCATGCACATAGTTTTCGTCCAAAATGCCAAGCCTGTTTCGCAATCCAAGGTAATTAGTCATATAGCGAGGTTCTGCAGCATCATATAGCCATCCCTTTCCGGGGTTCATAAGGTCAAAGAACTCTCCATAAAAGCAATTTTCAGTCTTGTATTTATTAAGCAAAGTCCCTGCCATTTCAGGCATCATCTTCAGGTGCATATACTGAATAATTGAGTTATTGCCATTTGGATTTACACTCCAGACGAATGTTACCGGTTCCACATGGAAGGAGCCGTCAGTAGTATGACAATCCATAAATATCGATGGATCCCATGCATTGAAAACTTTTGTTATCACTCCCTGCATTTCCGGGGATTCTGCTTTCATGGCATCCCTGTTCAGGTCGAGCATCTGCCCGTTGTACCTTAGTCCCACTCCGTTGACAGGTCCGTTCTGATTTGTTCTGTTAAGGGGACTGATCTTTTCATTTCCATCGGGGTTGAAGATAGGGCAGATAAGGAAAACGACATGCCGGAGAAGCTCCGGCTTTTTTTCAGAAAGGAGATCTCTTGCGAACATCAGTGTAGCCTCTTTCCCCTCTACCTCGCCGGCATGAATGTTTGCCTGGATGTATATGACAATACGGTTGTCGTTTTTCATCTGTTCGGGTGATTTAGGAAGCGGATTGCCAATTATCAACAACGGCAACGCCCTTCCTTCAGCAGACTGGGCTATGTATTCCACCCTGATGAAATTTGATGATTTCTTCAACTGTCCGATGAAGGTCATTACATCATTATATACGGAGGTTGATTTGAAACCCGAACTCTCAGCGATAGTCTGTAAGCCCGTCTGGCCGATTGCCCGGAAACCAATAAAAAGAATGCCAATTGCGAGAATCAGTGTTTTTTTCATCATTTGATAATTCATTTTTTCAAAACAATAATAGCAGAAATATCTTCAAGACATCAAATATTTTTGCATTTTTTTAGAATTTAATAAGAAATATATATAACTTAGCGCCCTAAATTTTAAAAACAGAATACAATGAACAAAGGAACAGTAAAATTTTTTAATGTATCAAAGGGATTCGGATTCATTAAAGACGCAGATTCAGAAAATGAGTATTTCGTACACGTTTCTGGGCTTATCGACAAGATCAAAGAAAACGATGAGGTAACTTTTGAACTCGCAGAAGGTAAGAAAGGAATTAATGCAGTAAACGTAAAACTGGCTTAATTTTACTATACGAGAGAATAAAAGGCCGTCATCACTGACGGCCTTTTTATTTTATACCCCCAGTATCCGCTTTTTCAGCCTTTACCAGGACTGGCACAAACATGCATGGGCTGGCCATAGGGGGGAAAAGCCGATTATTTTAATTATTATCCCCTATTTATTCTTCTCGGCTTTTTTAGCTTTCTTTTCAGCACGTTTTTCTTTCAGGCTCTTGGTTGCCTGCTTCTTTACATTTGACTGTTCTTTCGCTTTTTCGTGTGACATCTCTTTAAGATTTAAATTCAACTATTAATCAAAAATAAATAAATCAATTAAATCAATATTCCAAGTTCTTAACAAATAAGGCCCTATTTGATCAACTCACCTGCTTTTTCATCGATATACCATGTGACAACACCGTGCGTCGGAACAATAAATGAAGCAGGATAGTTCATATATTGAGCTTTCTTTTTATAAATATCCTCAATTATCCTGGTTTTATTCTGACCTGTTGCGAGAAATGATACAAAGTCAGCATTGTTGATAACTTTCCCGGTCAGAGTAATACGATACTGACCCGTCAAAGGGTGAACTGATGCCTCACAAATTTTCTCTGAGCGGAGAAGGTCGAGGTTACCCGGAAAAATTGATGCAGTATGTCCATCGTCTCCCACTCCCAGAATGACCTGATTGAAAGCAGGAAGCTGATCTTCTGATCTCACATGCAAAAGGATTTCCTGAGCATACCTTTCTGCCTCCTTAACCGGATCATCTTCACCTTTAATCCTGTGAATGTTGCTCCCAGGAATTTTGATTTTATCAAGAAGAATGGATTTCGTCATTCCGAAATTACTCTCCGGATCAAACGGCGAGACGCATCGCTCATCGACCCAGAAAAACTTAACATTGCCCCAATTGACAGATGAGCAGTATTTCTCAGCCAATACCGAGAACAACAACCTTGGAGTACTACCACCTGAAACAGCAAGCGTGAACGATAATCCTGATTTTCCTGCATTATTGATCCTTCCGGCCAGTTCTTCAGCAAAAGCTTCGGCAAGCTCTGAAGGAGTGGGAAATATTCTAAACAATGCTTCCAAATTGGTTCTCTTGTTAAATTGAATTGATGGACTTGGTCTCTTAAAATTCCAAACTTACAGCTCGCAGTATAACCCATCGTCGGAGAGATTCTTGCAGGGGTAACGCCACGTAAGCCCGCATCCCTCAATAATATCATTTGAAACCGATGGCCCCCATGTACCTGCAGGATAACCATAGATCTTAATATTTTTATTTGACGTCCAGGCTTTCTGTATCGGCTGAATGAATTTCCAGGCTGTTTCAACCTCATCGTCGCGCGAGAAAAGCGTTGAATCTCCAATCATCACATCGTATAGCAATCTTTCGTAAGCCGAAGGTACCCTTATATTTGTAAGGTCGCTATAATGAAAGTCCATATTCACATTCTTTACATTAAATCCTGATCCTGGCTCCTTCATATCGAATTTCAGAAGGATACCCTCATCGGGTTGTATCCTGATTATAAGTTGATTTGAAGACAATGACGCATTTTCCCTCTGGAAGAGATGGTGGGGAGATTTCTTAAAATGGATCACAATCTCAGTGACCCTTGTCGGAAGCCGCTTCCCTGTCCTGATATAGAAAGGAACACCTCCCCAGCGCCAATTATTGATAAAGAATTTNNGTTGAGCCTGTATACTGTCCCCGGATAACCTGTTTTGGGACCTCAGCTTCGCTTATTGGTTGAAGGGACTGGAATACCTTGAGAATTTCATTTCGGATCGCATCAGGCTCAAGAGATGAAGGAGGCTCCATAGCTGTCATTCCCGCCATCTGAAGAAGATGGTTCTGAACCATATCCCTGAGAGCTCCGGCCGAATCATAATAACCGCCTCGTTCTTCGACTCCAATGCTTTCAGCTGAAGTTATTTCAACACGGTGGATATAGTTCCTGTTCCATAATGGCTCAAAAATGCCGTTTGCAAATCTGGTGACAAGTACATTCTGAACAGTCTCCTTTCCAAGATAATGATCAATCCTGTAAATCTGTTCCTCAGAAACCATTTCATGCAGGCGNNTAAGACCAGCATGGGTCAGATGGCCGGCAATAACATCATACATAACAGGCGGAGTAGCCATGTAAAAAATATAATTTCCTGAAGTCTTAAGCGTTTTGTCAATATCCTCAAGTCTCAGTTTAAGACCTTTATAATCTCCGGCCAGAGCATTGTCCATCGACCTGTAAAAGACAGATTCAGTAAAATCATCTATAAGCCTTTCATCAGGATTCTTCTCCTCGGAAAATTTCAGAATGCTTTCCTTCATCTTCTTCCGGAAGTCGAAATCTGAAAAGAGAGTCCGTCCGACTCCCAGAACCGCAAACTTTTCGGGAAGCAGTTTCTGTACCTTTAATGAAAAAATGGCTGGGATGAGCTTCCTTGATGTAAGGTCACCCGAAGCACCAAAAATAACGAGTACAAGATTCTTAGGATTTTCCATTAATCTCAGTAGTTAAAACAATAAAATTCTTTAAATCAATTCAGAAACCTGATTTAAATAAACCGACAATTCCATCATCAAATTAACAAATATAATTTGTCAATTGTTCCGGAATCCAACATAATAAACCATTTTAACAAAACATTGCTGTTAATTAAAAGGTTTATAACTTTTAGTCAATTTCCTTATTTTTATTAATTTTTATAACCATTTTTACATCAAGTTGTAAGATAAATAATATATTTGCATCGGAATTTTAAAGAAATGAATAAGATCAGATCCATTCTATCATTATTTCTTATTCTCAGGCTTACCTGAAAATAATGAGAATGGTATATGGTTTAGGATTAGGGTAACCGTTCTCTTGGAAAAAAGGGAACGGTTTTTTTATATTAAAGAAAAGGACATTGAAAATGAGAACAGAAAGGCCTGAGAGCAAGGGTTTATACAGACAGGAATTTGAGCATGAAAACTGTGGAATAGGGTTTGTCGCCCACCTCAAGGGAAGAAAATCTCATTCAATAATAAGTCAGGGGCTCGATATCCTCGGAAATATGACCCACAGGGGAGCGGAAGGTGCTGACAGGAAAACCGGAGATGGCGCAGGAATTCTAATACAAATCCCGCGCGATTTCTACCTTATCCAGGGATATGCTCTACCTCCACAGGGTCAGTTTGGCACAGGACTTATATTTCTTCCCCGGGATGGATCTGACGCAGCAAAATGTGAAGAGATCCTGCTGCATATTATAAAGGAGGAAGAGGTAGACTTTATCGGGTTCCGCGATGTTCCGAGAAACAGTTCGGTTCTTGGTGAAATATCAAGGGCTGCCGAACCTTTTATCAAACAGATACTTCTGGGATCTGAAACGGAGCAGGATACACTTGAACGAAAACTGTATATAATAAGGAAACGGGCTGAAGTGGCTGTAAGAAACTCCGGTATAAAACAAAAAAATTTCTTCTACCTGCCTTCTCTTTCGACCAAAGTACTGGTTTACAAGGGCATGCTAACCTCATTGCAGCTCGGGGAATACTTCACCGACCTGAGCGATGAGCGGCTAATGAGTGCAATCGCTCTTGTTCATTCACGTTTCAGCACAAATACTTTTCCAAGTTGGGATCTTGCTCAACCTTTCAGGGTTCTTGGACACAACGGCGAAATAAATACTATTCACGGCAACAGGATGTGGATGGAAGCCAGGGAATCGATTCTGAAATCTGATAAACTGGGAGATCTTTCAAGGATATACCCGATAATCGAACCCGGAAAAAGTGACTCTGCATCTCTTGACAACGTCCTTGAATTCCTGCTAATGAGCGGTAAATCGCTGCCCTATGCTATGTCGATCCTCATCCCGGAATCTATAAATGCAAAAAACCCTATATCTAACGAGTTAAGGGCATTCTATCACTATCATTCGACTTTTATGGAACCATGGGACGGACCGGCATCGCTGATCTTTTCCGACGGAAGATATATCGGAGGCATGCTCGACAGGAACGGATTGAGGCCATCAAGGTATGTCATAACCAACAACGATCTCATTGTAATGGGTTCGGAAGCCGGGGTTCAATCTTTCAAGCCTGAGGAAATAAGGGAGAAAGGCAGGCTGAAACCAGGGAAAATGCTGCTTGTCGATACCGAAGCCGGCAAAATATTTTATGATAACGAGCTGAAAGCCGCTCTTGCAAAAGAATACCCATATGGCGACTGGATTGAGCAGAATATGGTCAACCTTGAAGAGATTGAGACCGGACAGATTATCACACCGGAACTTGGCCCGTGCTATAATAAATATATCACCTCTTTCAACTACTCGCTGGAGGATATCGAGAAGATCATTAAGGAGATGGCAGCTACAGGCAAGGAACCTACAGGCTCCATGGGAAACGACGTTCCACTGGCAGTCCTCTCAAAAAAACCATACAGGCTCTTTAATTATTTCAAGCAGCTTTTTGCGCAGGTCACAAACCCTCCTATCGATCCCATCAGGGAAGAACTGGTTATGACTCTTTCGGGTTATCTTGGGTCTCTTCAGCAGAACCTGCTCGAGACTTCACCCGACCATGTAAAAATGGTCAGGTTCAAGAATCCTGTAATATCCAATACCTACTTCCAGGTTGTAAAAAATCTGCGATATAAGGGATTCTCCGCAGCCAACCTGTCGATGCTGTTTGATGCTTCAAAAGGAGCTGAGGGACTTCAGAGCGCCGTCGATAAGCTATGCATCGATTCTGAGAAGGCTGTCGATGAAGGCAAGAATTATATTATTCTCTCCGACCGGGGTATCGATCAAAACCTGGCGCCGATACCATCATTAATGGCAGTCTCGGCAGTTCATCATTATCTTATCAGCAAGCGGAAGAGGATGCAGATAGACATTGTTGTCGAAAGCGCAGAACCCCGTGAGATAATGCACTTTGCACTTCTTTTCGGATACGGGGCAAGTATCATCAACCCTTACATGAGCTTTGCAATCATCGATAAGCTCGTGAAGGATAAGGCAATACAGCTTGANNTCCCAGATATTTGAGGCAGTTGGAATTCATCCCGCTGTTATCGACAGATATTTTGGCGGTACTATTTCCAGAATAGGAGGTATTGGTATGAGTGAAATTGCCGAAGAGGTCCTGGTGCCGCTCCGCAAAGCCTTCATCAGGGAACAGCAACCTGAAATACTTACTGAAGGTGTCTATTCATACAGAAAACATGGTGAGCATCATGCCTGGAATCCCGAAAC
>PMIG01000193.1:0-908 GCA_003157055.1 Bacteroidales bacterium
AGTCACGCGGTTCTGGATAGTGGCAATAATACTCGCTGTTTTAAGCATAGTGACATTAAAGATCAGATAGCTGAATGAAAAAGAAAATTGTGATACTGGGAGCAGGTGAGAGCGGCGTAGGGTCAGCAGTATTGGCACTTAAGAAAGGATTTGATGTCTTTGTATCCGACAATGGCGTGATTAAGGATCAGTACAAAGAAATGCTTGATAAACACGGCATAAAATGGGAACAGGGAACTCATACAGAAAAGAAGATATTCTCCGCTGATGAGGTAATAAAAAGTCCGGGGATAAAAGAGAATACTCCTGTAGTTCTGAAACTACGTGAAAAGGGGACACATATTATTTCCGAGATCGAATTTGCCGGAAGATATACGAAGGCTGTAAAAATATGTGTTACAGGCAGTAACGGTAAGACAACCGTCACAAACCTTCTCTTTCACATGCTTAAGAAAGCAGGGAAGAATG
This sequence comes from Bacteroidales bacterium, assembly GCA_003157055.1. GTDB lineage: Bacteria > Bacteroidota > Bacteroidia > Bacteroidales > VadinHA17 > LD21. Next base: position 469 of record PMIG01000193.1, read on the forward strand.
TAGCCATGACCGGTAATGTCGGAAACAGTTTTGCCATGGCAGTGGCCGAAGGGCCTTACGATTATTATGTTATTGAGCTTAGCAGCTTTCAGCTCGATGGCATGTTTGACTTCAGGGCAGAGATCGCGATCCTGATGAATATAACACCTGATCACCTTGACAGGTACGGTTATAATTTTCAGAATTACATAGATTCTAAGTTCAGGATAACACAGAACCAGCAGAAATCGGATTTTTTCATTTACTGGGCCGATGATCCGGTAATAAGAGCTGAGCTGGCAAAGAAGGAATACGGCGGGACCATGATGGCTTTTTCCGACATATCACGCAAGAATATGACCGCATATATCGAAGATAACGAATTAATTATTGATTACCCACGTAAAACCAACCTTATGACCATTCACGAACTTGCTCTTAAAGGCCGTCACAACACCTAC
>PMIG01000193.1:983-7319 GCA_003157055.1 Bacteroidales bacterium
GGCGGTGTCGATAAGGGGAACGATTATTCAGAGCTTTTTCCGGTAGTGAAAGAGAAGGTTAAGGCGGTTGTATGCCTTGGCAAAGATAACAAGAAGATTATCGAAGCCTTTAAGGATAAAGTACCAACCATTGTTGAGACAACATCGATGGAAGAGGCTGTAAGATCTTCATATTATCTTGCAAAGAAGGGCGAGACAGTATTGCTTTCACCTTGCTGTGCAAGTTTTGACCTGTTCAATAACTATGAAGACAGGGGAAGACAGTTTAAGGCAGCTGTAAGAAATCTTTAATAACAGAATAAAATGCAGCAGGGCTGGCTGACAAAGACATTTAAAGGCGACAGGGCTATTTGGGGCCTTATTGCTCTATTTATGATCTATTCGCTGCTGGCCGTTTATAGCTCGTCTGTAAATGTCGCATTTAAAAGCTATCATGGCAATACTACATATTTCCTTAGGAGTCAGTTCATTATGCTCATGCTGAGCCTGGCTATTATTATCTTTGTTTCTTATCTGCCTGTCAGAATCTATTCATCACTGGCTGGAATATTCCTTATTGTTTCAGCGGGGCTTCTGGTACTTACATTTGTCTTTGGCGCCAGGGTAAATGAGGCAACACGGTGGCTTGTGATACCGGGTACCGGATTCCGTCTCCAGACATCAGATATTGCAAAGGTGGCTCTGGTGATATACCTGGCCCGTACACTTGCAAAGTACCAGGGTCAGCTTAACGACTTTATGCTTGTGACAAAATACCTGATGATGCCGATTGCGATCATCTGTGCCCTTATAATGCCTGAAAACCTGTCGACGGCCATGATGATCTTTGGCATCAGTATAATAATACTATATATTGGAAGGGTGCCATTTAAATTCCTCCTGTCATACTTGGGAATGGCTATCGTAGGAGTATTACTCTTTGCAATGGTGCTTACTGTCGTATCTAAAGACAACAGAGTAAAGGTTTGGAAGAACAGGATCGAGCATTATATTTCCGGAAGCGGAGAAGGAGACGATGATTACCAGTCAAATCAGGCCAAAATAGCAATATCAACCGGAGGATTATTCGGGAAAGCTCCGGGTCACAGCACCCAGAGGAACATGCTCCCGCAATCAAATTCCGATTTCATCTTTGCTATTATAATAGAGGAATACGGATTGTTCCTGGGAGCAATCCCGCTTATTCTTGCCTATATGATATTATTATTCAGGGGAATAACCATTGCCAAAAAATGCGAAACAGCATTCCCGGCCTATCTGGTGCTGGGGCTGATAGTAATGATGGTCGTTCAGGCAATGATGAATATGATGGTTGCTGTCGGACTTTTCCCCGTAACGGGACAAACACTTCCGATGGTAAGCTGGGGAAGGACATCAGTGCTGGTAATGAGCTTTTCGATTGGCGCAATACTGAGTGTAAGCCGCGTTGCCAATGCAAGAATCAAAAAAGAGGAATTGCCTGAGGAAGAACAGGTAGAAGAAGGTGAGAAAATTTATGAAGCTGCAAATGCATAAGAAGGTAATTATAAGCGGAGGCGGCACAGGCGGGCATATTTTTCCTGCCATTTCGGTTGCCAATGCACTCAGGAGAATTGATCCCGGGATTGAAATCCTTTTTGTAGGAGCTGAAGGAAGAATGGAAATGGAAAAGGTTCCTGCTGCCGGATATAAAATTGCCGGACTTCCGATCAGGGGATTTATCCGCAGCCTCTCTCCGGAAAATATTGTTGTGCTGTATAAATTAATAAAGAGCCTTTTCATGGCCCGGATGATAATCAGGGAATTCAATCCTGATGTTGTTGTAGGTGTGGGAGGTTATGCAAGCGGACCGGTTCTAATGCAGGCAGGGAGGGTGGGGATCCCTACTCTGTTGCAGGAACAGAACAGCTATGCAGGGGTTACTAACAAACTGCTTGCGAAAAAAGCTTCAGTGATCTGCGTTGCCTACGATGGCATGGAGAAATATTTTCCTGCCTCTAAAATAATCAAAACCGGCAATCCGGTACGGCAGAATTTTGATGATATTGATTTTCTTAAAAACGAGGCTCTTGATTTCTTCGGGCTCAAAAAAGACATTCCGGTAATATTGGTGCTGGGTGGATCACTGGGCGCCGGAACTATAAACAGAAGCCTATCGGAAAACATACAAAAAATCGCATCATCTGAATGTCAGTGGCTCTGGCAGACAGGAAAGAATTATTTCGAAAAGATCAATGCACTGGTTTCTGGATCAACATATCCTAACATTGCCGTGCATGACTTTATAAACAGAATGGACTATGCATTTGCCGCTGCCGACATCATTATTTCGAGAGCAGGTGCCGGAACAATATCTGAACTGTGCCTGGTAGGGAAACCCGTAATACTGGTGCCTTCACCCAATGTTGCAGAAGATCATCAGACAAAAAATACACTGGCTTTAACATACAGGAATGCTGCAATAATGATCAGGGATAATGAAGCCGTAAACCTGTTGGCCGATGTGGCAATCAGGCTTATATCGGATCATGAAGAGAGAAAGTCCCTTTCTGCGAACATCAAGATGATGGCTGACAGGGATGCTGCCATAAGAATTGCGAATGAAGTTTTAAAACTGGCTGAAGCATGATTGATTTCAGCACCATAGAAGGAATGTATTTCGTCGGGATCGGCGGGATCGGCATGAGCGCCCTTGCATTGTATTTCAGAAAGGGAGGATATGATATTGCCGGTTATGACAGGATCTCCGGCATGATAACCGACAGCCTCACATCGAATGGTTGTGCCATTTCTTTTATTGATGAAATCGAGTCCATACCTGATCTTTATAAGGCTGCAGATGATAAAGGGAAAGTCCTTGTAGTTTATACTCCTGCAATCCCTGACGAAAATAAAATACTCTCATATTTCAGGAAGAATGGGTACACGATTTATAAGAGATCAGAGATCCTTGGAGCCATATCACTGGAGACAGATACTATTGCTGTCGCTGGAACTCACGGCAAAACGACAATTTCCACAATGATCGCCCACCTGCTGAAACAATCACATGTCGATTGTTCGGCATTTCTGGGAGGGATATCTAAAAACTATAATTCAAATCTCATTCTTGGTGAAAGCAGGTTCACTGTGATGGAAGCTGATGAATACGACAGGTCGTTCCACAGGCTTAGCCCGATAATGGCCGTAGTGACGGCAATGGACCCTGATCATCTTGAAATTTATGGCGATCATAAGACGATGATCGACGCCTATAATATTTTCTGCAGAAAGATAAGGCATGGCGGAACGCTTATTTACAATTGCAGGCTAAAGGGTAAGATAATTCCGCCGGAAGAAATAACCTGCCTGACATACGGGAAGGAGCCAGGTTCAGATTACAGGTATTTCAATGTTGAGCACAAAGGGGATTATTATTCCTTCAATATAGAGACTCCTGAAGGAATATTTAATGATCTGCATTTCCCATTCCCGGGAATAATCAATATAGAGAACCTCACGGCTGCGATCGCTGTTGCATTGAAATGCGGCGTTAATGAAAGTGAAATGCGGAAAGCAATTATTCTTTTCCAGGGGGTACGAAGAAGATTTGATATCAGGTTAAACATACCGGGACTTGCTTATATCGATGACTATGCCCATCATCCCGAAGAGATCAGGGCATTCATAACATCTGCGAGGGAGTACTTCAGCGGAAGAAAAATAACAGCCATTTTTCAGCCGCATCTTTTTACCCGCACCCGCGATCATGCCGATGGTTTTGCAGCCATCCTTGACAAACTAGATGAGGTGATTCTTCTTCCTGTCTACCCTGCCAGGGAAAAACCTATTGAAGGGGTATCGTCAGGAATGATATTCAAAAGGATGAAGCTTGCGAATAAATTCATGATGGAGATGAATGAAATTCCCGGTAAGCTGAATATAAACGAGCTTGACGTTCTGGTTACAATCGGGGCTGGGGATATTGACAGACTAGTTGAACCGATTGAAAAGTGGCTTAAAGAGCTGAGAGAAAGATGAACAGGCTGAAGAAAATATTATTGATAGTGCCGGTATTATACCTTATTGTAATGCCTGTATACCTTGCATCATCATCAAATTCAAAACCATGCAGCAGAATTATAATAGATATTAAAGATTCAGCCGATTACCATTTTGTGACAAAAAGACAGCTGATGAACCTGGTTTACGGCAACAACAGCATGATTATCGGAAAGAAACTGAAGGATATTTCAATCTTCGATATCGAAAACAGGATAAACGTACTTCATGAGTTAAAAACTGCAGAAGTTTACCTGACTATTGACGGCGGGCTACATGTATATGCAGATCAGCGGAACCCAATAATGAGGGTTATGCCGGCCGACGGCGGAGATTATTTTGTAGATGATCAGGGCTATGTATTCAGAAGGAGGAATTTATATACCCCACGGGTTCATATTGTCGAAGGGAATGTCAATATAACCGGGGCCATGCTCGACAGCCTGAGTGTTCTAGATACCTGTATAAGGCATTCAATATTAAAAGACATGTTCAGTTTTATCAATTACATAAATAACGATTCTTTCTGGTCAGCGCAAATTGACCAGATCTATGTGGACGATAATAATGAAATTGACCTGATACCAAGGGTTGGGAATCATATTATTCACCTTGGCACATTTGAAAACTACAAGGGGAAACTCAGAAACCTGGCCGCTTTTTATGACCAGGTTCTTCCTGAAGTAGGATGGAATAAATATTCCGCGATAAACCTTGAATTCAAGGACCAGATAGTTTGCAAGAAAAGATAATTAGAAACCATATTTAACTCCTATGAATAAAAAAGAACAGTATGTAGCAGCAATCGACATTGGGACCACAAAAATAGTGGCAATCGTCGGTAAAAAAAACGAGAACGGCAAAATCGAAATTCTCGGGTTGAGCAAAGCGCTTTCAAAAGGCGTGAAAAGAGGTGTGGTATTGAACATTGAAGATACCGTAAATGCAATCCAGACCACCGTTGATGATGTGCAGAAAAGATCAGGAATAATCTTTTCAGAAGTGTTTGTCGGCATAGCCGGCCAGCATATCAAAAGCATGAAGAACCGCGGCTATATAACACGCGATAACTATGAAGACGAAATCAAGAAGGAGGAGGTCTTCAGGCTTATTGAGGACATGCATAAGATCCATATTGATATTGGTGAAGAGATCATTCACGTCATCCCGCAGAATTTCATAGTGGATAATGAGACCGGGGTGAAAAGCCCTATAGGGATGTGCGGCAGGAGGCTGGAAGCAAATTTCCATATTGTTATCGGGCAGGTTGCAGCTGCAAAGAACATCGAAAAGTGCGTAAGGAAAGCAAATCTTACTGTCAAGGATATGATTCTTGAACCACTAGCTTCATCAGATGCAGTGCTTACCGATGATGAGAAGGAAGCCGGAGTTGTACTGGTTGATATTGGAGGCGGAACTACCGATGTGGCAGTTTACTATGATAATATCATACGCCATACGGCAGTAATACCACTCGGCGGGAACGTTGTTACAAAAGATATCAAAGAGGGATGTGCTATTCTGCAGAGACATGCTGAACAGCTTAAGATACAGTACGGGTCTGCTCTCGGCGACATAGCTCCGGAGGACAAGGTTGTTTCAATTCCGGGGATAAGCGGCCGCGAACCAAAGGAGATCTCTTTCAGGAGCCTTGCATATATCATTCAGTCGCGAATGGAAGAGATAATAGATTTTGTCAATTTCGAAATTCAGAATTCAGGATATGCCGATAAGCTTGCAGCCGGCGTTGTAATCACCGGAGGCGGGGCCATGCTCAGGCATCTTCCCCAGCTCATGAAATTCAAGACAGCTATGGATGTCAGGATCGGGCTGCCGAATGAGCATCTTGCAGGAACCGGGAAGAATGAAATAAATCAGCCGATGTATGCAACAGCAGTAGGTCTCATAATGAGGGGCTTTGATTATATTGAAACATACAAAAAATCTTTCAGTGCCGGGAAGCAGGAAGAATTTGTAAGACCTCCGAAGGTTGAAGTTGAAACCGGTGAGGAGGCTATGACCAATAAGGAAGAAGCCCCCGTTGAATATCAGGAAGAACCGAAGACCTCACTGACTGAAAAGATAAGAATGATGATGTCTAAAATGTTTGAGGTTGAGGATTCAGCAATAAATTAAAGAGGTCAAATATGGTTCTTAATATCATTTTTTGCTGTTCACAAACAAATTAAAAAATACAACTATGCCTGACGATATAATGAACTTTGATCTGCCTGTGGAAAGATCATCCATCATAAAAGTCCTGGGAATCGGCGGCGGTGGAAATAATGCCGTAAATCACATGTTTGAAAAGGGTAT
>PMIG01000139.1 GCA_003157055.1 Bacteroidales bacterium
GCACCGACCATATATCAGGAACCGATTCGCTGAAGGTATTCGAACGCATGTATTATGATGATTTTCTGCGTGATTATAAATTACTTGAAACTATCGGTGTTTCGCTATATAAGTTCCCCGGTGGTGAACTCTTCCCTGCCGATCTGATGAACAATTACTTTAACGGGAAAGTTATTATATCAGTGAACAATAAACTATTGAATGGAAAGTTATTAAATCTGATTATGATGGATAATGAAATCAGTATTAACATGCTCTTCAAAACAGTTAAGAAGCTGAGAATAATTTCTGTCACAAACATGATTATGACCGGATTGCATAGCGATCAGGCCAATATGGCCATGATAAAGGTCGATGATCTCGAGGATGGAGTTAAACTCACATACGAAAAGAGCACTGAAAGCTTCAATTTAAAGTAATTTTGCACCGGGGGATGATGAAATGAAAAGAGCGATATCAATTATCCTGTTTATACTGAACACGCTGGTACTTTCTGCAACCCACAACAGGGCAGGAGAAATCACTTATGTTCAGATTTCGGACCTTACATACGAAATAACAATAACCACGTTTACGTATACTCTTAGTCAGGCAGACCGGCCTCAGCTTAATGTAAGCTGGGGAGACAATTCGATCTCGACAGCAGATAGGGAAAGTATTCTTTACCTTCCAAATTACTATAAGAGGAATATATATAGAATCAGGCATACATACCCCGGCCCCGGAGTATATAAAATTGTTATGCAGGACCCTAACAGGAACTATGATATAAAAAATATACCAAATTCAGTTAATGTTGTATTCTCCATTTCGACAATCCTTATTGTAAACCCTGCCATAGGTCACGACAGTACTCCGGTTCTTCTGAATCCGCCATACGATAAAGCTGCACTGGGATACATCTTCATTCATAACCCTGCTGCCTATGATCCTGATGGCGACTCCCTTTCTTACAAGATGGCAGTTTGTACACGTGAGGACGGCAAACCCATCGAAGGTTATACGCTGCCTCCAGCAACTCATTACATCAAGGTCGATTCCATATCAGGCGATCTTATTTGGAACACTCCTGCCGACACTGGCAAATATAATGTCGCAATGGATATTGAGGAATGGAGGAATGGTAAAAAAATCGGAATGGTTGAAAGGGATATGCAGATAGAGGTCTTTAATACCAAAAATAAGCCACCGGTCAATGGACCTCTCAAGAACCTTTGTGTGGAAGCCGGTCGGACAGTCAGCTTCATTGTGTCTGCAACTGATCCTAATAATGATTCTATTTTCCAGAAAGCTACTTCAGGTATTTTCAGCCTCCCTTCATGTCCCGCACATTTTACCGGAATTGATTCAGCAAAAGGCCATTCATCTTCGAGGTTCACCTGGACTCCATGTTTCTCGGCTGTGAGGAATCAGCCATACAATATCATTTTTAAAGCAGATGATAACAACTCTGATATAAAGCTTTCCGATATTGATAACATGACGATAAAGGTGCTTGGTCCTTCACCAGTCCTTCTAAATGCTGATCCCCAAGGCAAATTCATTACATTGGGGTGGTCAAATTACGGGACAACAGAAATTTCAGGATTTGCCATTTACAGAAGGGAAGGAGCCTCAACGTTCAGCCCGGATTCGTGTACTTCCGGATTACCTCCTTCCTCCGGGTTTGTCAAGGTAGGATACATTTCAGGCAGTTCTACTGTTTCCTATACCGATACGGAGAATGGACAGGGTCTTCAGTTTGGGAAAGAATATACTTACAGGATCGTTGCAGTCTTTAACAATGGGACAGAAAGCAAAGCCTCAAATGAATTGACTTCGACTCTGGTTTCCGGAGTCCCGGTCATAAAGAATGTAAGTGTAAAAAATACAGATCAGACTAACGGATCAGTTTTCCTTTCATGGGAAAAGCCTCTTCATCTCGACACAATTCCCGATGCTACTGGTCCTTATGAATTTATTTTATCGAGGGCTGATGGAATAAACGGAACCTTATTTTTAAAAATTGATTCCATTTTTACAGCTGACCTTAATGATACTGTTTACGCTGATACTCTTCTTAACACACAATCAGTCGGTCATATTTATAAAATAGAGCTTTGGAACAGAAAGCCCGGAAAGGAATTTATGATCGGTGATCCAGGGTTTGCTTCTTCAGTATTCATTGTCCTGAGCCCTGGCGACAGGAAGACCAGGTTTGTGATCAGCCGGAATGTACCATGGATCAATACCAGGTATGATGTTTTCAGGCTGAACAGCTTATCACTGAAATATGATTCTGTCGGCACCACAAACCAGCTTGAGTATGTCGATGCTGGTTTAGTAAACGGGACACAATATACATATTATATTAAATCGACTGGAGGCTATACGGCGGCCAACATGCCAAAGAACCTTGTTAACCTATCACAGAAAGCATCCTGCACTCCGATTGATAATGAGCCTCCATGCATTCCGGATATAAATGTGACTAGTCAGTGCGACAGCCTGTACAATACCGTTTCATGGAGCTTTACTGACAATGGCTGTCTGAGCGATGTTGCTGGTTACAAGATATTTTTTAAGCAAACAAACACTGAGAATCTTGAGCTTATCAAAACAATAAATGACAGGAACACTTTCTCGTTCAGACATTACCCTGGAGATTATATTTCAGGATGCTATGCTGTTACTGCTTTTGACTCCCTGAATAATGAAAGTAATAAATCAGTCATGGTATGTGTCGACTCATGTGACTTTTTTGAAATCCCGAATGTTTTTACACCGAATGGCGATAACATAAACGACAGACTTCTTGCCAAAACATCGGGACTTGTTGAAAAAATTGATTTCAAGCTTTATAACCGGGGTGGTTTGATGATATTCAGTACAGATAAACCAAGGATTGACTGGGATGGTGCCTATAAGGGGAAAATAGTCTCACCGGGAGTATATTTCTACCAGTGTGATGTTTATGAAAGACGAATATCTGGATTGGCGCTTTTCCATCTTTCAGGGTTTATTCATGTAATTACTACTCCAGATGCAAAAGTTACCANNATCGGAGCATTTATGCTTTCAGGAATAATTACCGGTCAGGCTGCTTTTGATTGCCTTTTAAAGGCAAAAGCTCTTTCGGAGGATGGGAAGAATAGCCAGGCAATTTCCATTCTTTCATCAGCACTTGAAAGCAGCAGTGAAGGCAGACTTTTTGCTGAACGGGCAAATGCAGAGCTTAATCTTGGCAATTATAAAGAGGCTATAAGCGATTATACAAATGCAAGCAGATTAGATATCTTATCAGGCGAGTACGGTCTTGCAAGAGCATATGCATTTATGGGAGACGCAGTAAATTCGACTGCTCATCTTGAAAAGAACATGAAATCGGCTTTCAGGAAAAGTGAAAAGGAAATAATGCTTGACCCTGCATTCGTTAAAATAGAAAACAAGCCTGAATGGCGTACATTCTGGAAAACGGATTGGTATACCGGGTCTGACAAGGGTATTGCCGAGATCGAGTATTTCATTTCAGACGGAAAGACAAATGATGCACTCTCAGCATTGTCGGAGTTTGAAAAAAATTACCAGGGTAGTGCCGCTGTTGAATATGCCGAAGCTTTAGTAAACATTTCAGCCGGTAAATATCCGGATGCTGTAAAAACATTGACATCATTGTCAGAATCTGATCCCCTTAATGAGAAATATCTGCGGGTACTGGCTAAGGCACAGGAAAGCATCGGAAATCCTGCCGGTGCTTCAGTCACCTATTCAAAACTTATTGAAATGGAGATACCTGATGCCGGGTTGTTTGTTCAGAGAGCCGAATGTTACATGAAAACCGGGGAGACAGAAAAAGCATCAGCCGATATAAGCAGGTACCTTGGCATTTATCCTGATAGCAAAAATGCCTTAAGCCTGGCTGGCAGGATGGAATCTGCGGCAGGAAATAACCTGGAAGCAATAACCTATTTTAATAAAAACCTGGTGTTACACCCAAATGACCCTGATTGCTATATTGACAGGGCGAACTCATATTTATTATCAAAATCATGGGATTATGCTGCACAAGATTACAGCATGTCTCTTGACCTTGCTCCTGGAAATCCGGATACCTGGCTGAAAAAGGGCATTGCCCTGGTCAACTCCGGAAAAACAGAGGACGCATGTCACGATTTCAGACAGGCACTGAGTCTTGGGAGCAAGCGTGCAACTGAATATATAAGCCGCTACTGCATTAAATAATTTTCTCAGGAAATCCTTACTCCGTCTATAGTGGGCCGTGCTCCGTGTATCCTTTACCTTATATGCTTAAGTATCCTTGAAAAGAGATCGTGAGGTTTAAAAGGCTTCAGAACGTAGTCATTAATATTTAGTTCTTCTATCTTATCATGACTCTCCGACATGATAGCTGCAGTAAGTGCTACAATAGGGATACTGCTTATCTTCTTATCTTCAGAGCTTCTCAGTATTTTAGTTGCCTCAATCCCGTCCATGACAGGCATATGAAGATCCATAAGGACCAGGTCAAATTCTTCTTTCTTGATTTTATCAATAGCTATCTGGCCATTCTCAGCATGTGTTACGATCACACCCCATCCGGTAAGAAATTTATTTGCAACGAAGAAGTTTATCTTATTGTCTTCCGCAACGAGTACTCGTTTCCCTTCCAGCCCGGTATATGTCTCAGCTGCTTCGTTTTCAGCATGATGAGAACCTTTTTCTGCGACCTGGAATTTAAGGACAAATGTGAACCTGGAACCCTGATCAGGTTCACTTTCCATCTCAATTGTGCCGCCCTGCAGTTCAATAAGTTTTTTGCAGATAGCGAGTCCTAGCCCTGTACCTCCGTAATTTCTTGTTGTATCCGGTGAAGCCTGGGTGAAACTTTCAAATATGGCTGAATGTTTGTCCATGGGAATACCTATACCGGTATCACTTACAGAGAATTCCATTTTTGACTGATTGTCAATTCTTTCCAGTTCCCTGATGGTCACTGTTATGCCTCCCTGGTTGGTAAACTTCAGGGCGTTTGATAGTAGATTTGACAATATCTGGTTTAGTCTGATCTGGTCGCCAATTACCTCAGCAGGGAGGTCACCCTCTTTCTTTATTTCAAAATTAAGATGTTTTGCTTTTGATCTGAAAGAATATGATCTCATGATTTCATCCAGGAAGTCGTTCAGATTGAATTGCACCTGTTCAAAAACGATCTTGCCTGATTCCATCTTGTTATAATCGAGGACATCATTGACAAGCGTAAGGAGATGGTTCCCCGAAAAACGCAGTGTCTTGATATAATCCATCTGATCATCCCTGGGATTGCCCTGGAGCAGCAGGTTGGTGATGCCAATAACCTCATTAAGAGGTGTCCTGATCTCATGGCTCATAGTCGACATGAATATCTGCTTTGACTGCGCAGCCTCCTCCGCTTTCTGGCGGGCAACGACGAGGTTATCAAGCATCATCCTGCGCTGTATGGCGATGGCAATCTGGTTGGCAATGAAATCAATAACATAAAGGTCGTCCTGTGAAAATTTATTTTCGTCGTTATAATCCTGCAGGCACATTACCCCGATAATGTTGTTCTCAACTTTAAGAGGAACACCCATCCAGACCTTACAGTCAGTTCCGATAAGACTGATATCGCCTGATTCTTCCAGCATCCTCAGATCATTCTGCCGTAGCAGGACAGGTTTATTTGTCTTTATTACATAGCCGGTAATAGTATTTTTTGTTGGTATCTCCTGAAAATCATCCTTCTCATCGGCAAAGAAAGGCAGCGATAAGGTTTCTGAAGTCTTGTCGTATAGCGCTATGAAGAAATTATTAGTATCCCATATTTTACTGAGCTCATGGACAATAGTTGGATATATTTCCTTAATATCCATTTGCTTCAGGGCTTCGGATGAAATATTATAAAGAATCTCCTGCAGAAGCTGATTCTTCCTTTCTATGGTTATATCCCTGTACATTCGGATAAATGAGACCGGCTCATTATTGATGGAGATGCCAGTAGCTACCAGGGCGACCTGGATCCTGTTCCCGTTTTTATCCTTTCTGACTGTCTGTTTAATTACCTTATCAGTTCCGAAGGCAAGCGTGTCGATATCCTTGGCTTCTCCTTGTAGTTCATCAGGCACGATAAGATCGTTAATATTTTTATTGACTGCCTCTTCGGATGAATAACCAAACAGATTGGTGAACTCCTTGTTTACCATTGTAATTGTACCGGGTATATCTGTCATTGCAATAGCTTCAGGAGTCGAGTCAATAAGATGCTCGAGAAACGCTTTTTCCCTTTTTATCTGTTCCTCATATTCCTTCTGTTTGCTAATATCAGTTACAGTACCGCGATACCCTGTAATTTTGCCATTACGAAATATAGCAAAGGAGTGGGTAACAATGGGCAGAAATGATCCATCTTTTCTTCTTGCATAATATTCATTGCTTGAAATATCCTCTGGCGATTTTAATGAAGCCAGGTTGCCGATCATTTTTTTATAGTCATTTGGGAATATCTCTGAAAAATTCATCCCATTGACCATTTCTTCCTTTGAGAACCCGAAGTATTTTATTCCATGGGCATTTGCGAATAGGATTTTTCCTGTAAGATCAACTTCATAGATCATTTCGGGAAGCATATCGGCTAATTTTGCAAAAAGTACCGACTGCCTTGTCAGGTCTTCATCATTCTTCTGCTGCAGGCCTGGTTCCCAGGTTATTACAAAGCGCCCAGCACTTATGATGAACCCTATATAGTAACCTTCAGAATCGTCCCCAAGTGGAGATGCAGTGAGTTTCTGAGCTTCCCGTGTCACCCTCAGAAGATTAAGTAATTCTATTAGTTTAACACGATTTGCCAGAAGTGTTTCATCAATATATTTACCGATTACTTCATTTTTATCTACGAATTCAACGGATTCTACCTTTCTGTTGAGGTCGAGAATTATAAACCTGCCATCTTCACCGGTTTCGAAAAGTGCCAGGTAGCTGCTTACAGTATTGAAAATCTCTTCCAGAATATCTCCCCGGTTATATTTTATTTTAATACCATTTTTTTCAGGGATGGGATTATAGTGAGTAACAAGGTATACTTCATCATCAAGCTGCATTGTCTCGGCAGAAAAAAGTATATCTTTTTCCGTACCTTCCTTTGTTCGCAGTGTAGTGATATAATCCCTGATAGATTCCAGCTTTGGCAGAATCTTTATGTATTTATTGATTTCAGTTATATCGGTAAAAAGCTTTAAATCTTCCGGGTTTCTGCCTATGACCTCTTCCCTTGAATAACCTAGAATTTTCAGAAAAGTCTCGTTGACATCGACAATCTCACCAGAGTTCAGCTTCGAAATAGCCATAGCCTGGGAAGCTGAATGAAAAGCATGGTTAATCATTTCTGAGGATGATTTTGCTGCGCCAAGATGCTTATGGCGCAATTCGTTCAGTTCATTTTCCAGTTTACTGCAACGCTCCTTAAGATCCCTTAATTTCTTTTTATTTTCCATCAGGAAATAGTTAGGAAATTCGTTCTAAAAATAATAAAAAATGGACTGTTTGGTCAATCTTGTAAAGCAAATATGGTGATCCGGCTGAAAATTTATTTTTTCTTTTTCATTTCATTATAAAACTTGCAGAAACCTGAGATACCACAGCTGTCACAAAGAGGATTTTTAGCTTTACATACATATCTGCCATGCAGTATAAGCCAATGATGTGCCTGGTGCATCAGTTTCTTAGGTATATTCTTTGTAAGCTGTAACTCTGCATCGAGAGGTTTTTTAGCATTCCTGGTAAGTCCTATTCTTGAAGCCACCCTGAAAACATGCGTATCTACAGCCATAACCGGCTTCCGGTAGATCACTGAGGCTACAACATTTGCTGTTTTCCTGCCTACACCCGGAAGTCTTTGCAGCAATTCAGGATCGGAAGGTACTTCCCCTTTAAATTCGGTAACAAGCATTTTTGCCATTCCTGCGAGATGCTTCGCCTTGCTGTTTGGATAGGTGCATGATTTAATGAATTCGAATATCTCTGATGGTTCTGCCTCAGCCATGCTTCCGGCATCAGGAAATCGTTTCATAAGGGCAGGAGTTATCATATTCACTCTTTTATCGGTGCATTGAGCCGATAGAATAACAGCCACCATAAGTGCGAAAGGATCCCTGTATTTAAGCTCAGTCTCTGCAACAGGCATATTTACAGTGAAATACCTTATAACACTGTCATATCTTTCTTTTAAAGTCATTTATTAGGTGATATACTTAACGACGGTAAGATAATGATTTTTATATTTGCATATAAAGCCGCTATTCCTTTAAAATTGTTAGCGAATAATAAGCGTTCAGGATGAATTCATACGTATTCGAAAATTAACCTGCTTTAACTTGGAAAGAATTATTATAAAAGCACCTGATTCGGTATCTGCCATAATGATCGGAGCAAGATGGGAAGCCGTGACAAAACTTCTTCCCGAAAAAGGTGTTGTGATTGTTACCGATAAAAACGTATTCAAGCTATACGGGAAGAATTTCCCCAAATTCCCGGTCATCAGGATTGTACCAGGCGAGGAGAGCAAGAAGCTTAGAGTGATAGAGTCGCTGGCAGGAAAACTACTGAAGATGGGGATAGATAGGTCTGGATTTATTCTGGCAATAGGAGGGGGTGTTGTATGCGATGTCTCAGGTTTCCTGGCATCGGTTTATATGCGGGGCATTAGGTGCGGTTATGTCTCAACTACCTTCCTGTCACAGGTTGACGCCAGCACCGGAGGTAAAACCGGGGTCAACCTGGGTATGATCAAGAACGTAATTGGCAATTTCAGGCAGCCTGAGTTTGTCATTTGTGATTCAACAATGCTCAGAACGCTGCCGGATGATGAGTATTTATCGGGTTTGGCTGAGCTGATTAAGACTGGTATTATCGGCGATCCTTCGATTATTGAAATGCTTGAGGAAAACTATGCCCGGGTCATTCTGAGAGATCGCGAACTCCTTTCTGATCTTGTGGCCAGGTCGGTTAAGTTTAAAGCATCAGTTGTAGCAAAAGATGAAAAAGAATCAGGCCTGCGGCGAATCCTGAATTTTGGACATACTTTCGGTCATGCAATTGAACTTCAGGGATCCTTTAAGCACGGTTTTGCCGTAGCATCGGGAATGGAGCTGGCAACTCTCTTTTCCTTTAAAAAAGGGCTGATTGACAAGAAGGTGTGCAACAGAGTTATAAGCCTTTTGAAGAAGTACGGTATGCTTAGTAATTATACTATGCCATCAGGTATAATTGAGGAGTTTATTCTCCACGACAAGAAGAAAACAGGAGAATATATTCATTTTGTTTTTATTGAAGGAATTGGAATCCCCTGTATCAAGAAAATTCCACTGTCTGATGTGGTGGATTTCTACAAAAAGTTAAAAAAAGGAAATTAGGCAGCATATGAATTCTTTCGGTGTATTATTCAGGATCTCCATTTTTGGAGAATCACATGGTCCGGCAATTGGAGTGATAATTGACGGCTGTCCTCCCGGCATAGCGATCAGGGAGGAAGATTTTATCAGCGATCTGGAAAGAAGACAGGGCGGTGCGGTAGGCACAACAAAACGTCATGAGACTGATCTGCCAGAAATCCTTAGCGGGCTGAATAATGGTTTTACATCAGGTTCTCCAATAACTATTCTGACCCGGAACAAGGATAAAATTTCATCAGATTACAACGAATTCATTAATATTCCGAGACCTGGCCATGCAGATTTTACATCAAAGACAAAATATTTCGGCTTCTCCGACCTTAGAGGAAGCGGGCATTTTTCCGGAAGAATAACCTGGGGAATAGTTGCTGCCGGCGTAATTGCAAAGAAGATATGCATTGGTTCAACGGTCACTGCAAATCTTATTTCAGCCGGCGGGTCTACTGATCTTCAGAAGGCCATTGATGATGCAGTTGCGTTGCATGATTCTATTGGCGGTATAATTGAATGCAGGATTTTAAATCCTCCAAAAGGCGTCGGAGAACCTTTTTTCAATTCTATCGAGTCTGTAATCAGTCACCTGGTATTTTCAATCCCGGCTATTAAAGGAATTGAGTTCGGTTCCGGATTTGCATCAGCAGCAATGCAGGGGTCAGTTCATAATGATCCTTTTATTGACAGGAACGGGAAGACTTCCACGAACAATGCCGGAGGGATAAATGGAGGCGTTTCAAACGGGAACGAAATAGTATTCAGGGTGGCTGTTAAACCTACTTCATCAACAGGTGTGGAACAGACAACCTTCAATTTCGAGTCGGGGAGAATGGATACTCTGAAAGTTTCCGGCCGGCATGATACATGCATTGCTTTAAGGATGCCGGTTATTGTAGAAGCTGCTGCAGCAATTTCGCTAGCTGACCTGATGCTTGTCGACACGGGTATCTTTGGAATAAGGAAATAATTCTTCCGGTTACCGGTTATCGGCTTTTTTCTGCTTCACTTTTTATAATCAGTATTTTCCTGGTAGCATCAGTAACCTTGAATCTGTCATCAATTCTCTCGCCGACTATCCATGCAATTTTACTGCCTGATTCAAGTATAAGAGCCTTTTCTTTATCAAACCTGGATAATTTACTGTCAATAAAATAATCACTTAGTTTTTTCTTCTTTTTCATTCCAAG
>PMIG01000046.1 GCA_003157055.1 Bacteroidales bacterium
CTCGATTGGATCAAGACAGGCACAGAGACATGGGGAGATGTTGCAAAACAGATAAGGAAGACGGGTTCAGGCCATTTTGTAAAAAGCCTGCTCTGTAGGGATAAAAGCAGGAAGGATGAAGCCTGGGACAAGGTTTTTAAAACTATCCGCCAACCGGAATGGTGGAACGGCGACTCTGAGTATCATAAACCCAAATACATAGAGCCAGTGTCGGTACTTGAAGGTAATCTGCGCGCAGGAAAATTTGTAATTGCAACAGAGATCACGCCACCTCTAAGTTCTGGCACCAGCAAGCTCATAAATGACATCGCTCTTGTAAAACCCTGGGTATCAGTAATCAACTTCACTGATTCATCGTCAGCCAGTCCGAGGATGTCGAGCCTGGCATGCTGCAAAACTACAGTTGACAACGATGCTGAGCCTGTCCTGCAGATTGCCGCACGCGACACTACCAGAACAGGATTGCAATCGTCTGCCATTGGAATAAACAGTCTTGGCATAAAAAACATTCTCTGCATTACAGGCGATAGTTCAAAAGTAGGACCTTCACCGACAAGCAACATGAACTTTGTCGATATCGACTCAATACAAATGCTGTGGATTTTGAGAAGGATGAGGGATGAAGGCATTTATCTTGACGGCAGGAAAATGAAAGAACCACCTAAATATTTTCTTGGAGCTGCTTCAGCTCCGCTTGCCTCGGACCCGGTTCTGCAGGCGATTCATGACCAGAAGAAAGTAAATGCCGGCGCACAGTTCATCCAGACAAACCTAGTCTTTGAACCCGAATTGCTTGACCTATGGCTGGAGCAGCTCGACAAAAGGGGCGTTCTTGAAAAAGTATTTATACTTCTGGGAGTAGCTCCCCTGAAGAGCTATAAGCTGGCAGAATACCTTCATACAATGGTGCCCGGTGTAAGATTGCCTAAAAGTGTACTTGAAAGGATGCAAAAGGCAGGTGAAGGGGCTCCAGAAGAAGGAGTCAGGATCGCACTTGAGATAATTGATAAAGCAAAGAGTAAAAAAGGGATAAGCGGCATTCACCTGATGACCATGGGGTGGGAATCAATAGTACAGAGAATCGTTACAGAATCTGGAATATGCCCTCCATCCCCCCTGAATGGGGTTTAGGACCCAGCAATTACTTAAAGTCCCCTTCAGGGGATTTAGGTGCAAAAGCAAGGGATGAATCTATGTTTAAGTCCCGCTTTTAGCGGGATTTAGGGGCAAAAAGTACGAATGGTACTCAATATATCTTTCAAATAAATGATTTATAAAACATTTCACTTTGATTTTAAGGATCTGAAACTGACAGTCTCTCAGATAGAAAAGGTGTTGGGTTATACCGGTAAGCCATCAGAGGTTCATTTCAGTGACCTTATCGGACAAGCTCTGAAGGAAACCGCAGAAATTTGCTCAATAAAGGCTGAATACAGGATATTTGATGATATCTTATTCAATGATCCTGATAAAACAGCAACAATCAACAACCTTACTTTCGACATAAAAAAAATTGTATATGGACAGCTGAAGAAATCTGAATCTGCAGCTATATTCCTGTGCACTGCCGGCGAAGAGATAGGAAAGATGAGCAGATGGGCAATGAAGTCTGGCGATCTCCTCGAGGGTTATATTTATGATGTTGTCGGAAGTGAAATAGTTGAAGCAGCAGTTGATCTTATGCAGAACGATCTTGAAAAATCAATAGCTTCGTCAGGAAATAAAATAACAAATCGTTTCAGTCCCGGGTATTGTGGGTGGGATGTCTCTGAGCAGCAAAAACTTTTTCAGCTTCTTCCTGGGACTTATTGCGGCATAAGACTGACGGATTCATCACTAATGGATCCTGAAAAATCGGTCAGCGGAATTATCGGGATTGGAAAGAATGTAAGACATTTGCCATACACATGCAATATATGCGATATGAAAGATTGCATTTACAGAAGAACAAAGGCTTAAAGTCACAGAGGCACAGTTGTGCAAAGGTACAATGGCACATCGGCTCAATAGCTTGAAGGGAATGAGGTATATTTACTGAAATCCCTTCTGGGAGATCGAAGAGTTGCGGAGATTCAGAGACAGCGGAAGGCATGAGTGAGTAAAGACATAAAACTTTAAAATATAAAATTATTAATGAGATGAAAATAAAAACCAGGATCATAATTTTCAGAGGATTATTTATCATTATACAATTATTTTGTGCTGGACTTATCTTACGTGCACAGCAGACTTATGAATTTCCTTATCAGAACCCGTCATTGTCAGTCGAAGAGAGGGTGAATGACCTTGTCGGGAGAATGACAACTGAAGAGAAGATAAGCCAGATGATGAATGCAGCTCCTGCAATAGAACGCCTTGGCATCCCTGCGTATAACTGGTGGAACGAATGTCTTCATGGAGTCGCCAGAGCCGGAATTGCGACTGTCTTTCCACAGGCAATAGGGCTCGGTGCAACATGGGACCAGAAACTGATCTTCAGGGTAGCCACAGCAATTTCTGATGAAGCTCGCGCAAAGCATCATGAGTTTATCAGGAACGATTCAAGGAAAATATACCAGGGTCTGACATTCTGGTCGCCTAATGTCAATATATTCAGGGATCCGCGCTGGGGAAGAGGACAGGAGACTTATGGCGAAGATCCGTTTCTCACCG
>PMIG01000089.1 GCA_003157055.1 Bacteroidales bacterium
CATCCTGATACAACTGAATTGCCTGATAATATTCTGTCTGCAATGAGTTAGCAGTTGCCTGATAATTTTCAGAAGCAGCTGTTTTCATCAGTTCTGCTTCGTTTTGCATTGCGGTATACTTTTTCCTATAGATAGGCAAAGTGAAAACTACCATTGGCATTATCATGTCCTTACCATTCATAGACGGCATTCCCATAGGGAATTGAGTTTTGCTGATAATAGAATAATTTAAACCTACTCCCATCATCGGATATCCCATATGGCTAACCATTTTTTTTCTGGCTTCCAGTGATTGTTTCTCATATTCCAGCATAGTAAGCATAGGATTCTTTGCCAGAATACTGTCTGAAACGGCCATCAGTATCAGCCCCAGTGAATCAGTAACAAGGGTATCACCAATGAAAACCGGAGCAACGGGTGACCTGTTCAGGTAACTGTTAAACCTGGCAGTTATGCTTTGTTCCTGATTTTTCAGCAGCGCAATATTGTTTTCAAGGTCACCGGTTTCTATTTGGATCCTGTATAAATCTACAAGACCCGAGCCGCCAGATGATGAACCCATTGAGGCGGTTTGCATTGATGCTGCAGGCTGATTTGATGATGAAGTGCCATAGTTTCCCTGACCGGTGCCCATGGTCTGCATTCCTGAGGAACCTGCGCTGCCGGCCTGGTTTGAAGCGGAGGAGGTGCCTGTGTTGGAAGATGTTGTTCCGGCGTTACTTGATGGAGCTGACTTAAATCTTATCAATGCAAGACGTTCAATTACTTTCAGAATTTCAATGTTCTTTTCAGAAATACTGATATCCTTCTGAACTTTATATAATTCGTACCAGGTGCGCTGTAGGTCATAAAAAACCTGCAATTTGGTGTCCCGAAAAAGTTCAAACCTGGCGTTTGCCATAAGGCTCATTTCGTCTTTGGCATTCCTGAGAACTCCAAACCATGGAAACATTTGCATCAGTTTTATATCAGCAATCTGATTTCCATTAACCAGTTCCATTGGCTTCAGGAAGAATCCCATGCTTAATTCAGGATCTGACAAGCTGCCGGCTTGTGGGATCTTTTGTAAAGCAGCCTTATATTCGCTGAATTTTTGCAGTACCGCCGGATTATTTTTCGCAGCAATTTCAAGATATTTAATGAGCGAATCAGGGTACTGCTGGCCATGAATTATAAGCCAGCTGCTCAAAGCAATAAATGTGATAAGTAATTTTTTATATGCTGCTGTTTTCATCTGCCAATTGATTATTAATAGTTTGAACAGCTATTTTATTTTTATGAATTACGGCTCCCTCTCGCCACATTGACTGGAACAGGGGGACAACAAAAACTGTCATTACCTGTATTACCATTCCACCGAACATTGGAATTGCCATGGGCACCATTATATCGGCTCCTTTTCCTGTAGATGAAAGAACCGGCAGCAGGGCAATAACTGCGACAGCTGTTGTCATCATTGCAGGACGTACTCGCTTTTTCCCGGCCAGGACTACTGCTTCACGTACATCATGAACTGTTCCCGGCTTCTTATCTTCGAAGACCTGGTGAATGTAAGTACCCATTATTACTCCATCGTTGGTCGCAATCCCGAACAGGGCAATAAATCCCACCCATACGGCCACACTAAGATTAATTGTGTGCATCTGGAACATGTCGCGAAGATTAAATCCGGCTACGGAGAAATTCATAAACCAATCCTGTCCATATAACCATAGCATTAGGAATCCACCGGAGAAAGCAACAAAAACACCGGAGAAGTGAATAAATGAAGCAGTAATTGTGCGAAATTGAAAAAACAATAAAAGGAAAATCAATATCAGGCTTATGGGGATAACTATAGCCAGTCTTTTTGTTGCTCTTATCTGATTTTCGTAATTACCTGCAAATTTGTAAGTAACTCCGGCAGGCATAATTATTTCTCCTGAATCAATTTTGCCCTTTAAAATCTTTGTGGCTTCTTCTATCACATCCACTTCTGCTTTTCCTTCAAGTTTATCGAAAATGATAAAGCCGACAAGAAAAGTGTTCTCGCTCCTGATCATTTGGGCACCCCGTGTGTAATCAATATCAGCAATTTCACCCAGCGGAATCTGAACTCCATTCATTGCAGGAACAAGAATACGTTTTAAATCCTCCGGATTATCGCGTAATTCACGGGCATATCGGACTCTCAACGGGAATCGTTCCCGACCTTCAACAGAGGTTGAAAGTGTCATACCTCCGACTGCCACCTGCAAAATTTCCTGCACATCATTCACTGTCATTCCATAGCGGGCCATTGCTTCACGATTAAGCTTTATCTCAAGATAAGGTGCTCCAATGGCACGGTCATAGAAAACTGTTGAGGCTTTTACAGAAGGTACAGTTTTTAAAGCTTTCTCAAACATTATCCCCGCTTCTTCAATACTATTAAGATCCGGCCCATATACTTTAAGACCCATCGGAGCGCGCATCCCTGTAGAAAGCATTACAAGCCGGGTTTCAATAGGCTGCAATTTGGGAGCAGAGGTCAGCCCTGGAATATCGGTTACTTTAACAATCTCATTCCAGATATCCTGAGGCTTTTTGATCTGCGGTCGCCATTGACGGAAATATTCCCCTTTCCTGGCAGGGATCAGGCTATCGGCAGGAATAACTCTGAATGTTTCTTTTTCCGGGTTGTATAATGAATTATCCTTTAAAATATAACTGCCGTTCTTATTAACTTTAAACTGCATTCTATGGCCGTTTTCATCAAGTATATATTCAGGCCTGTAGTTAATCGTATTCTCAAACATCTGGATTGGTGCCGGATCAAGCGCTGAATTTACTCTACCCCATTTGCCGACTGCTACTTCAACTTCAGGTATTGTCGAAAGGCGTTTATCAAGAATCTCTATATATTCAAGGTTTTTTTCAATGCCCGAGTGAGGCATACTTGTCGGCATAAGCAGAAATGAACCCTCATTCAGTGATGGCATAAACTCCTTTCCGGTGCCGGGAAATGTTTTAATTGCGCTTTGCCATGCTGAAGTCTGACGGAAACTTCTCCATCCTGCTTTTTCAACACCTGTTGCTATAAATCCAAAAATTTTGTCAAATCCCTGCCAGACTAATAGTCCAAAGAATAGGGTAAAAGCAGGGATCATGAGAAATTTCCATTTGTTGAGTAAGGCCCAGCGAAGTATCTTTTCGTAAAAATGTACCATCGACATCAGGGCAAGAAGAATTATCGTTACAATTCCGGCTACAAATAAGAAGTTGACAAGCTCGCTGTTATGCACTTCGAGTGGCAGCCATTCGCCGGAAAGATACCATGTTGCGACAAGTACAGTTATACCTATATTAATATAGTTTGGAAACTCTTTACGTTTTTCAGACCATCTGTAATCAAGAAGGTTATTTATCCCCACAGCAGTCAACGCGAGTACAGGCAATGAATGCCAGAAAATTGCAAAGAATATGCCGGCTAATATAAGTGCACCGTTCCATATCTTTCTGATTTTCTTTGTGTCGAAATGGATATCAAAGAATATATGTACCAGCGTAGGCAGTACCACAATACCCAGAACGAATGCCGATAGGATAGCAAAGGTCTTTGTCCAGGCCAGAGGGTGAAACATTTTTCCCTCCTGGGCTTGCAATGCGAACACTGGGATAAAACTTACAATTGTTGTAGCAATTGATGTCACAACTGCAGCTCTTACTTCTGTTGTTGCATTATAAATTACCTCCATTAATTTTTTGCCGCGTATTCCATTATTCTCAGGCATTTCCAGATGCCTGAGAATGTTCTCCACATCAACAATGCCAATATCAACCATAACTCCAATAGCAATAGCAATACCGGACAGAGCGACAATATTTGCATCTATGCCGAAAAATCGCATTAGGATAAATGTTAGTAAAACACCCAGTGGTAATAACCCGGCAACAATAAGAGAAGCCCGGAGATTCATAACCAGGATAATGATCACAATTATACTGATCAGAATTTCATGAGAAAGAGCTGATTGAAGAGTTCCGATGGTCTCTTTTATTAATCCTGTCCTGTCATAAAAAGGCACTATAGTTACCTTTGAAACTGAACCATCTGGCAATGTTTTTTGCGGTAATCCGGTTTCGATTTCCTTAATCTTGTCTTTTACATTATTAATTACTTCCATGGGGTTTGAGCCATATCGTGCAACAACCACTGCACCAACAGCTTCTGAACCTCCTTTATCCAGGCCACCACGCCTTGTGCCGGGGCCAAAAGTGACACGGGCTACATCTTTAATCCGCACAGGAACATTATTCCGGACATCAACAACAGATAATTCAAGATCATTAAGACTTTTTACATAGCCCAGGCCGCGAATGATATACTCTACATTATTAAGCTCAATTGTTTC
Source organism: Bacteroidales bacterium (assembly GCA_003157055.1). Lineage (GTDB taxonomy): Bacteria > Bacteroidota > Bacteroidia > Bacteroidales > VadinHA17 > LD21. Next base: position 4,374 of record PMIG01000089.1, read on the forward strand.
TGCACCGATATCGAGGTTGCTGTTTTTGACAGCATTCATAACATCCATNNACATAAAAATCCTGAATGGTTTTGAGTTCTGAAGGATCCCAGCCGCCATTTGGCTTTCCGGTTTTCGGATCGCGTCCCTCAAGGGTGTACCAGAAAATCTGACCAAGAGCCGTTGCATCAGGCCCAAGAGAAGGTTGCACTCCGGCAGGTAATGTTCCCGCTGGAAGAGAATTTAGTTTTTCAAGGATTCTTGATCGGCTCCAGTAAAACTCAATATTATCCTTGAAGATGATATAGATAAATGACATTCCAAACATCGAAGTGCTCCTTATTGCCTGAACACCAGAGATGCCAAGTAATGCTGACGTTAATGGATAAGTGACCTGATCCTGAATATCTTTGGGAGACCGTCCCATCCATTCAGTCGCAACAATCTGCTGATTTTCGCCGATATCTGGAATAGCATCTACAGGTACAGGATTTCTGGGTAAAAATCCGGATTTCAGATTGAATGGCATTGTCACCAAACCCATAACTACAAAAGCAATGAGAAAGATAAAAGTGATAAGCCGGTTCTCAAGGAAATATTTTACAATTCGGTTAAACATTTTATGGATGTTCTTTGAAGGATGAAATTATAAAGAGGCCACCAGATTTGAATTTGTTAATGGTCAGATCCGGTGGCCTTCCGGATTAAAGCAGAGTTACAGACTACCTTTCTGAGATTTATTTACTTCTTTCATAATGGCAGCAACCCGGAAGCTTTGCATATACATCATCAGGTGCTTTATACTTTTCTGTGTCATGTCCAACGGCAGCAAGTTTTTTACTAAGCTCATCTTTGTTGGTTTTTGCCGGATCATATGTCACAGTAAGCATTTGTGTTTTTAAATCCCAGGCAGCGCTGGTGACACCATCAGCTTTAACAGTCTTCTCGATACGGGCTTTGCACATTTCACATTTACCCCAGACTTTGAATGATTCAGTCTTCGACGAAGTCATCTTCACATTACTCTGAACATTAGTCTGTGCAGAAGAAGAAACACTGAGCCCTAAAGCAAACAATACAGTTAGAAAAAGATTTAAAGTTTTCATAATAAATTAATTATTTAAGTGAATAAATATCAAAACAGGTCAATACTGAAAGTCCAGTAATTATCTATTTCGGATAATCTGTAACCACGATCAGAATTGAGAAAGTATATTAAAGTGAATTCAAATGCGAAAAACGCAGATTTCAGATTGTGTTAACCTGGATTTAAAATAGTCTCCTGGAGGGAAGACCCAGTTAAATAAATCAGGATTATATGAATTATCAGAGATAATATTACCTGTGAGCAGGTAAATTGTACCTCTTTCCGAAGTCGGATAAGTTAATTTGAAGTATTCAGGATAATAATTGCTGCTAATGCTGTAAAAAGATAATTGATCCTCGCAGCATTTTTTATCAATACCCGGATGATCCGGGCAGCTTGATTCGGGTTTTTCCATTCCGCATGATGCCAGCTTTCCTGTCAGGGAAATCCTGGTACCAGCAAGGCTGCCGCCACAATAATGATGATCTATACTTACCTGCATACCTGAGGCAAGCAAAAAAGCAGCAATTAATATGGTCAGGACCTTTTTCATCTTATACATGAACAACAAAGGAACGAAAAAGTTGTATTGAATGTCATATTTAAGTACTATTTAACATTTTAGCCTTAATAATCAAAGATTGATACAAAGCAATAATTTAAAAGTCCATCACAATGCAACTCATTTCATTACTTTAATTTAACTTTAATTGCAATTTCAATTGTCGATTGAGATTAAATTCTAAATATACCTGGCTGATATTCCTTCTTGCCATAATTAATGTGGCTATACACCTGTATTTTGGTAAAAATCTTGAATATCACCGCGACGAACTGCTCTATTTTTCACTTGGGATGCATCCTGCTTTCGGCTATGCAACTGTGCCACCTGTCATCGGCTGGATAGCCTGGCTGATGCAGAATTTGTTCGGATATTCAGTTTTTGCAGTAAGATTGTTCCCTGCTTTGATGGGAGGAGTAATGGTTTTTCTGATTTCTGCCATTGCTAAAGAACTGGGCGGATCTGGCTATGCCCGGATATTAGCTGCAGTCGGATTAATGGTATCTGTCTTTGGCCTCAGGACCTTTCTGTTATTTATGCCGGTCCATATCGACCTAATGTTCTGGACTTTATTGTTTTATCTCATTGTCAGGTATATAAATACATCGTCTGATAAATATCTATTTCTTATTGGTTTAACTGCCGGAATAGCCCTCCTGAATAAATACCTTATCGGACTTCTTCTCTTTATTCTTATTATAATAATTCCATTTACCCGATATAGGACAATTTTCCGGAACAGGAAATTTTTGTTTGGACTTCTTGCCGGACTGATAGTTTTCCTTCCCAACCTTATATGGCAGATTGTCAACGGACTGCCGGTCATCAATCATCTTGGTGAACTGGCAAGGACACAGCTTGTCCATGTAAGTAAAACCTCATTTTTAATTGACCAGATTGCCAGCCCCACTGCTGCCTCATTATTGACTATTGCAGGAATAATATATCTGTTTGTTAATAAGGACGCAAGAAAATACAGATTTCTGGGGCTGACGGTTATAAGTGTAATAATTACACTTATTCTTTTGCAGGGGAAAAGCTATTACACTCAGGGAGTATTCCCCTTTCTGATAGCTGCTGGCGCAGTTTCGTGGGAGAAAATTCTTAAAACGAAATTGGCAAGGTTATTCCTTGTATTCCTGATATTAATCATCACCTTGCCCATTATTCCAATTGGAGTTCCGGTTTTTAAAAAGGAAAAACTGGTGGAATATTTCAACCATCTGAAAACTAAGTACGGAATGGATTTTATGTGCCGGTTTGAAGACAATTCAATTCATTCATTGCCGCAGGATTATGCCGATATGCTCGGATGGAAGGAACTGGCTGCCGTTACAGCCAGGGCATGGGATATGGTGCCAGACAAAAAAGCAGCTTTAATTTATTGCGAAAATTATGGACAGGCAGGAGCAGTAACCATTATCGGAAGAAAATATCATTTACCGGAAGCTGTTTGTTTCAGTGAAAGTTTCAGGTACTGGATACCAAAACAGTTCGATCCGGATATTAAATCAATTATTTATATCAATGATGAACCGGGAGATGATATCAGGAAGTTATTCAGGAAGATAACTAAAGAGGGAAGCATTTCTGATCCTGATGCCAGGGAATTCGGAACTTCAGTTTATCTGTGCGAAGATCCTGTTTCCAGCTTTAATGAATTTTGGACTGCAAGGATAAAAAACATTAAATGAAATTTTAATACTTCAACAATGAAAATCATTAAAAAGATCCTTAAGACGATTCTGGCAGTGATACTGCTTTTGCTTCTGGTATTTGCAGGTATTATAGTGTACGCAGTCATTTCCGACTATAAACCTGAAGAAAAAACTGTTCTTTTCCATTCAGACAAGTCTGACACCCTGAAAGATTCACTTGAAATTTCCCTTATGACCTGGAATATAGGATATTGCGGGCTTGACAGAGATATGGATTTTTTCTATGACGGCGGAACGAAAGTGATGACTCCAAGAAAAAAATGCCTTGAAAACCTGGAGGCAGTCAAAAAATTTCTCAGGAGCAATGATTCAATAGATTTCTTTCTCATCCAGGAAATTGACAGAAACAGCAAGAGGAGCTATCACTTCGATGAATACGATACTATAACAAAAGTTCTTGAGGATCATCATCCTTTTTTTGCAACGAATTATAAAGTCTTTTTTGTCCCGGTACCACCGGCATCTCCAATGGGTAAAGTGCTTTCGGGAATTGCTCTTTTCAGCAGGTATCAGCCTTCATCATCGGTCAGGTATGCCTTCCCCGGGCAGTATGGTTTCCCGAAGCAGCTTTTTATGCTCGACAGGTGTTTTATGGTTAACAGGTATCCTTTGAATAATGGTAAGGAACTCCTGGTGATAAATACGCATAATGAAGCATTTGATCCCGGTGAAATCCGTAAGGCCCAGATGGCGTATCTTAAAGAATTTCTTCTTTCAGAATATGCAAAGGGCAATTACATAATTGCCGGTGGTGACTGGAACCAGTCGCCTCCTGACTTTAAACCTGAATTCAGCAACAATCAGATAAATAAGGATCAGATGATGATGACATCCGATTACCTGCCCCCTGACTGGAAATGGGTATATGACAATAATTCTCCTTCGAACAGATCTGTCATTGCTGCTTATGATCCGGCAACGACAACCACGACAGTAATAGATATTTTTCTGCTGTCGCCGAATGTCAGGGGAATATCAGTCAACTGCATAAATCTCAATTTCGGGAATTCCGATCATAACCCGGTAAGGGTGAAAGTCAGGTTGGCAGAATAAAGATCTTTTATTGACACTGAAGGCAGGATCATGAGGGAGAAAAGTGCCCAATTCGCTTGAGTTACCTGCAGATTGTAATAAAAGTAACTCGGTCAGTGTTTTATTTTGATTTAATTATCCTCGGTTTTATAAATATTTCCTAACTTTTCAGAATATATACCTGGTCAGTAACTTAACAAATATTGAAATGAGAATCTTAATTACCGGGGCCATAGCGTTTGTGATCTGGTGCTTTTTCTCATCATGGCTTTATAATGACATTTTGCTGCCAGTCATGAGGAAGCCCATTCCTGCATTGGCAACTCCCGTAAGTCAAACTAATGAGGCAGATTCTTTAATGAAACTTAAAGCAATGATGCCTAAGGATCTATCGATCTACTTTGAATTTAATGATTCCAAATTCAAACCTGATCCGCAATATGACAACAGCATAGTTGCATTCAAAGCCTGGCTCGATAAATATCCCGGGTCAATGCTTTCCGTGGAGGGATATACCGATCTTGTCGGTACAACCGAATTCAACCAGGCACTGGGGCTGAAAAGAGCCTATATCGTTGGTAAATACCTCGAGGAGCATGGGATAACCACCGACAAGATAATGGCAAAATCGAAAGGTGAAGACACTCATGCAGCAGATTATATTACCGCAGACGGAAGAGCAAAAAGCAGAAGAACAGATATATCAATTAAAATGCAATAATATGACACTACTATTCATACAACTGGCACAGTCTGTCACAGGAGCAGTAATAACCATTGTGGCGTTGCTTCTCGTTGCAGCACTCATCGGATATTTAACTGCATGGTATTATGCCAAGTCAGTTTACACACCGATAATCAAAGGTCTTGAAGCCGAAAAGGCTGATCTGCAAAAGCAGGTCGCAGATCTGAAGGAAAACGTCAGCAAGCTGAATAATAAAGTTGACGAGTTAAATGCAAAAATAGGGAAGATGGAAGAGGAAGCAGGGAAGAAGGAGAAGGAGATAGCTGAACTTAAAAAGAAAATTAAGGAATAATTTTCCGGTCATTCAGTATTTAATTTTATTTTAACTTTATTTTTCCGAAGATAATCTATTCATCGGGTTCTATTTTTTATGTATATGGATAAAACCAGAAATTTTAAAAGCATCTTTCCACCACTGCAATGGCTCCCGGGCTACAATACTAAATTTTTAAGCTCTGATGCCATAGCCGGCATCACACTTACAGCTTATGCTATTCCGGTATCTCTTGCTTATGCTACCCTGGCAGGGTTGCCGCCTCAGTACGGTATTTTCGGATATCTCCTTGGCGGGCTTTTTTACGCAATGCTCGGGACTGGCAAGCAACTGGCAATAGGACCGACATCAGCCATTTCAATGGTTGTTGGAATAACCCTGGCAAAGTTATCCGGAGGCGATCCACAGAGATGGCTCGACCTTGCCTCATTAACTGCCATGGTAATGGCGGGAATGAGCCTTCTGGCTTATGTCCTTCATCTCGACAGTATTATTAATTTTATCAGCGAGACAGTGCTTACAGGGTTCAAAGCAGGTGCCGCATTGACAATTATGCTCACACAGCTGCCAAAGATGTTTGGAATTCCAGGAGGGGGTACAAGTTTTTTCTCCCGACTGGCTGCAATAGTACACCAGATTCCTGATACTAACTTTTATGTGCTGGTCTTTGGTATTATCGCTTTTCTCCTTATTCTCTTCGGGGAAAAATTCTTTCATGGAAAACCTGTAGCTATATATGTAGTCATCCTTTCAGTTCTGGTCATCTCTTTCACTCCGCTTGCGCAGAATGGTTTTAAAACTGTCGGACTGATACCGGCAGGACTACCCAAATTTCATATTCCATCTCTGAAATGGGATGATATACAGAGTGTTATATCTCTTTCATTTGCCTGCTTCCTGCTTGCGTATATAGAATCAGTATCGGCTGCCAGAACTTTGGCACAAAAGAATGAATATGAGATAGATGCTCACCAGGAGTTGCTGGCTCTTGGTTTAGCCAACCTCGCGACATCGTTTGGTAACGGTTACCCGGTAAGCGGCGGATTATCCCAGTCAGCAGTAAATGATGAAGCCGGGGCCAGGACACCAATGTCACTTGTGTTTGCTTCCTTCTTTATAGGATTGTGCCTTTTGTTCCTGACAGGTTTACTGAAGAACCTGCCCACGGTTATTCTTGCAGCAATTGTATTTGTAGCTGTTGAAAAGCTGATCAATATCAAGGAATTCAGGAGGATGTGGAAAGTAAATAAATTTGACTTTGTAATTGCAATGCTTGCTGCCGTCTGCGTTATCTGTTTTGGCATTCTGCAGGGAGTCCTCATAGGCGCCCTTGCTTCACTTATCCTGATCATTAGATTTGTATCAAGCCCGCATGTGGCAATTCTTGGAAGGATCCCTGGAACGGAAAGATATACTGATATAAAAAGACACCCCGATAACCAGACTACTCCCGGCATTCTTCTTTTCAGGGTGGAATCACCATTGGTCTATTTTAACGTAAATTTTGTTTACAGCCATATCTGGCCCATAATTTCAGAGAATGCCTCCACATTGAAGATCGTGATCCTAGACCTCAGCACATCTGCCTATATTGATTCCAGCGGTGCAAGACTGATAAAGAAACTTTATCTGAACATGGAATCAAGAGGGATCATATTCAAAGTTGCTGAAGCACATTCTGAGGTTCGCGACATCCTGAGGTTTGAAGATATCGAGCATCTTCTCGGACACGTAAGCAGGAGAGATTCAGTGCATGATGTAATTACCCATACGCTTACAGAGACCGAAATGCGCGACAAGATCAGGGAAGAATCAATCTGACACTCTCGTGAATAAGTGTCATTAGTACATTTATTCGGCAGGGATATTGTTCTCTTCTGCGAGATCCTTTTCTTTCAGGTAATGGCTGATGATGAATAATACGCCAGACAGAACAAAAGGGAAAGCCAGGGCCATTACTGTAGTGATAGTGTTCTGGAGACTCTGATGGTGATTTCTGTAATTCAACCGGAATAGAAAAAATCCCAAAATCAGGCCTATAATTACAAATATTATTCCGCCCGTCTTTTCCCATTTCCAGGAAACGATAAGCAATGCAGTCAGGATAAACGTTGGGACAAGTTGGATAGCAAAAGCTAAAAGCTGATGCCAGACCGACTGTCCTGGTTCAAAGGCATCTAATGCAAACACACTTATTAAAAGGATTGCGAGTATGCAAAGGATTCGCGGCGTCCAATGAGCAATCTTAATCAGTCTGATCATAATTCTTTGGTAATAAAACAATAAGCTAAAACTTAACTGCGATAAATATAGCATATTTTTTGCTGGTTGAAAACACACAGGAATATGTTACTTTTGATGACTCGAATCCAGCGTTGTAATGCGATATATTTTCACTTTTGTACTCTTTACTATTTCCCTTGCCTGGCAGGCATCAGCGCAAACTGTTCACCTTGTTGACAGCAATCTGCCGATTGTAATAATCAACACCGATGGAGATTCAACTATTCTGGATAGCCCCAGGGTTTGGGCTACAATGAAAATAATATACCGGGGGCCGGGGATAAGAAATAAAGTTTCGGACCAGAATAATCCTGTATATTTAAATTATAACGGAAGAATTGATATTGAGATACGTGGCTCATCATCCCAGTGGCCCGGCAATGACAAAAGACAGTATGGTTTAACAACATGGATGGCAGACGACATCACAAAAAACAATGTCAGCCTGCTTGGAATGCCTTCGGAAAACGACTGGATATTGAACGGGATGGTCTTTGACCCGGCACGCATGCGCGATTACCTGTGTTACAACCTGTCGAGGCAGATCGGGGAATATGCCTCCCGAACTGCTTATTGCGAAGTAATTATCAATGGAGATTACCGGGGCCTTTACCTTCTGGAGGAAAAAATCAAAGCCGATAAGAACAGGGTGAATGTCATTAAGATAGGAACAGCTGACATTTATCAACCCGACGTAACAGGCGGATATATTTCAAAAGCAGATAAAACAACAGGAGGGGATACTTATGCTCATTATATAGACGGAGTAGGATATATCCACGTTCTTCCAAAACCTGAGGATGTGACCCCTGAACAGGACGCTTATATCTGGAGCCGGTTCGATTTTCTTTCCACAGTTGCCCTGAATCATAACATGTCTCTGACTACCGGAATTCCTTCAGTTATCGACATCCCTTCGTTTATAGACCACATGATAATCAGCGAACTCAGCTCGAATGCCGATGCTTACCAGTTCAGCACATTTTTTCACAAGGACAGGAACGGGAAACTGAGGGCAGGCCCAATATGGGATAATGACCTGACTTTTGGCAACGACTTGTTCATCTGGGGGTACGACAGAAGTAAAACCAACGTATGGCAGTTTTCTAATGGCGATAATGAAGGCTCGCTTTTCTGGCGCTATATGTACAATACTCCTTATTTCGAATGTTATCTTTCCAAACGCTGGAACGAGCTCATTGTCTCCGGGCAGCCTTTAAACCTGACCAGTATCGATAATTTCATTGATCAGACGACTGCTTATATAAATGAAGCTATTGTCAGGGAGTATGCCAGATGGTCTGTTCCCGGCACTTTCAGTGCTCAGATCACATCGATAAAAACCTGGCTGGTATCCAGGATAACCTGGATGACTTCAACACTCGGCTCCTATGCATCCTGCAGCAATGTTGACCTGCCCTCACTGGTGATAACGAAAATCAATTATAACCCGAAAGAATCTGTTGAATTTCCTTCAAGTGATGATCTTGAGTTTATCGAGATCAGCAATACAGGAACTGTTACAGTCGATCTAACCGGCATTTACTTTGCCGGTACGGGTCTTGTTTACCAGTTCCCTCCGAATTCCACACTGCCTCCTGACTCCTCAATATTTCTTGCCGGAAATACGGCAGTTTTCCAGGCAAGGTATGGATTTGCACCTTTTGACAAATTCACCCGAAACCTTTCTAATAAAAGTCAGAATATTGTCCTTGCCGATGGTTTTGGCAATGTAATAGACAATGTTTATTATTATGATTCTGCACCCTGGCCGAATGCTGATGGCAATGGATATTATCTTCAGCTGACAGACGCAGCTCTCGACAATAATCTGGCAGAGAGCTGGATTGCCTCGAATGATAACGACATCAGGCGGGATATTTTCACTGGCGAAGAGTTTGTAAATATCTATCCCAACCCCGTCGATGATCTCCTGAAAATAAGTTCAGATAAAGCAATAGGCCAGTTAAGAATATATGATATGCAGGGAAGGCTGCTTGTATCTGAAAACATAAGCGCCGATACTTACGAGCTGAATGTCAGCCGATTCCCGAAAGGAGCTTATATTGTNNTGATCATCCATTTTCCCTTAATCTATGCTTCAATTATTCTACAACAAATTCTCCATGCAGTCCTTCGTCAGAATTAGTGCTTACCCATACATCAAATTTACCTGGTTCGGTTGCTGTTATCTTACCATTAAAGAAAGCAAGATCTTCTCCCTTCAAAGTAAATTCAACATCAGCTGACTCACCTTTTTTAATGTGAATGCGTTTAAATCCCTTAAGTTCCTTTATTGGCCTGGTGATGCTCCCTACGCGATCCCGGATATAGAGCTGAACGATCTCATCGCCATCCATATTACCGGTATTGGCCACTTTTGCCTTTACAACAATCGACCCATCAGTCTTCATTGACAAAGCAGAGAGAGACAGATCGCTGTAAGTGAAAGTGGTATAGCTTAGCCCAAAGCCGAATGGAAGAAGCGGTGTAAATCCGTAGTCAAGCTGGAATGATTTGTAACCAAGCGAAGTCTGCGGGTTTTCAACAGGAATGCTGTCAATGGGTGTCCAGGACTGCGGAGTGGCAGGTCTTCCTGTATTATCCCTGTAGTAATAAAATGGAATCTGTCCTGATCCCTTTACAAATGTGACAGGAAGCTTCCCTGATGGAGATTCTTTTCCGAAAAGGAGGTCTGCTATTGCAGGTCCGGCCATTGTTCCTCCATGCCATGCATAAAGAACTGCGCCGGTTTCCTCAATCTCTTTTCCTATTGCCAGAGGCCTGCCTGCCATCACGACAAGAATAACAGGTTTCCCGGTTTTTACCAGTTCTGCTATAAGTTCACTCTGAGCTCCGGGCAGGTTTATTTCTCCCCTGCACTGCCCTTCACCTGAAAGTATCCACTCTTCACCTCCAAAGAAGATAATTGCATCGGATTTTTTTGCAGCAGTTACAGCTTTGCTGAACTGGTCAGTCTTTTTATCACGGCTGTAGGTTAGTCCGGCTACAAAAGTAACCTTCTTATCTCCAAGCACTTCTCTCAGGGCTTTCAGCGGGGTGACTGAATTTTCGGCATTGCCGTCAAGGCACCATGTTCCAAGCTGATCGCGGGGAGAATCAGCCAGCGGAACAATTATTGCGACTGATGAAATTCCAGTTGAAAGCGGAAGTGTATTTTTTATATTCTTTAATAAAACGACACTTTCCCTTGCAACTTTGCGTGCATGTTCAAGCGAAGCAGGTTCAAGAATTGATTTCTGGGCTTCAGGGTTTATGAATGGATTATCGAAAAGCCCGAGCCTGAATTTTACTCTGAGAATATTCCGTACAGAATTATCAATCTCTTCCTGGCTTATTTTTTTCTCTTCAAGAAGGCTCTTGATATTGTCGAAGTAAGTTGTGGTTGCCATTTCCATATCGACACCAGCGTTGATTGCCTTGGCAGCAGCATCCTTCTGGTCAGTTGCATATCCATGATTCACAAGTTCCGGTACCGAGCCCCAGTCGCTGACTACAAGCCCGTCAAATTTCCATTCCTTGCGCAGTATCTCTTTCAGGGTGAATTCATTTCCTGAGGCAGGGACACCGTTAAGATCATTAAATGCCGACATGAAAGTAAGAGCACCTGCATCTTTCGCTGCCTTGAATGGTTTAAGGACTACATTCCTCAGTACTGGTTCAGTAATATAGGTTGTATTATAGTCACGTCCACCTTCAGAGAAGCCATATCCACAATAGTGCTTGGCGCAGGCTGCAATTGATGAAGGATCCGTTAGCGAGTCTCCCTGGAAACCCTCAACCATAGCTTTTGCCAATACTGATGCCAGGTAGGGATCTTCTCCGCAACCTTCAGCAATTCTTCCCCAGCGCGGATCCCAGGTTATGTCGATCATGGGAGCGAAGGCCCACTTGATTCCC
>PMIG01000073.1 GCA_003157055.1 Bacteroidales bacterium
AATGATGGCCGGGTTTATGTCAATCCTTTCGACACGAAAGTCGGCAACATAAAAATGAATGTCAGCGGAGACCAGGGTTTGGACCAGACATTGAATTACCTTGTTAAAACTGAAATTCCAAGGTCTGAATTAGGAAGTTCAGTGAACTCGCTGATTGATAATCTTTCTTCACAGGCTTCTGCTTTTGGCATTGCATTCAAGCCGGCTGATGTTCTCAAGGTAAATGTGAAAATCACGGGAGTTTTCGGGAAGCCAATTGTTATGCCGGTATTCGGAAGCTCAACCGGTGAGAGTTCCTCAGGGTTGAAGGAGACCGCGAAAGAAACGGTTAAGAAGACAATTGACAATAACGTTGACAAGGGCAAGGAAAAAATGCGGCAGGAAGCTGAAGCCCAGGGCAACAAGCTNNGGCAACAGCTTCGCGATGAAGCTGATTCAGCTGCAGTAAAGATCCATAAGGAAGCGGATGTTCAGGCACAAAAACTGATCGATGGAGCTGCCTCAAAAGGAATGATAGCAAAAATGGCAGCTCAGAAAGGCGCTGACGCTATTAAAAAAGAGGCAGATAAAAAAGCAACTAAGCTTACGACTGAAGCTGATACTAAGGCTATAAAGCTGGTAGACGCAGCTAAGGCTAAAAAACAGGAGCTAATAAATAAAATCTGATTGCATGNNGGCAGCTTTTTTATTAGAATTTCTTTTCCTTGATACGAGCCTTTTTACCGGTGAGATCGCGGATATAAAATATCCTTGCCCTGCGTACTTTACCATGCTTGTTCACTTCAATCTTATCGATGAAGGGAGATGCAAATGGAAAAATCCTTTCAACACCTATATTGCCTGACATCTTTCTTACTGTAAAGGTTTCAGTATGTCCGCTTCCGACTCTCTGAATGACAACGCCACGGAACTGCTGTATTCTTTCCTTGTTACCTTCAACAATCTTATAATGAACGGTAACTGTATCTCCTGCAATGAATTTTGGAAATTCATTTTTTACCGCCAATTCCTTTTCAACTACATTCATTAAATTCATTTCTCGAAGTATTTTATAATCTGTATTTTGATCTCTGAAAATCGGACGCAAATGTAATATAATATTTTAGATCAGGCAACAGGAACGGCAATATTTTTAAACAACATTTCCTTGAGTTATTCTTTTATATTATATCCGATGCCATTTTCTTTTATTATTAATGACCACCTCCAGCAGGAACAAGCAAAATTTTGCCATTATCCTGAATGACCGATTTTTTCCATGAGTCCGGATATCCGGGCTGATTTGGCATGACAGGGTATCCATTAACTGTCCTTTCAAATTTTCCGTCTTTTTCCTTCTTTATATTCCCATCAATATATTTTACCAGCAGGTAATCGCTTAATGTCTTCCACTGATCAAAAGTATTTTGTGCCGATTTCAGCGAATAGGAGGTAAGGTAATCTCTTGCCTCCTTTTCACCCTGATCAAATAATTTAAGAGCAGCATCATCAATGGTCTTTGTCTCATTCAGGTATGTTGTTTCAAGCTGTTTCTGGACCTTCTGTGCGTCCTGGCTCATAAGATCATAGCGTAAATAGCACTGGTTTGCAACCCTGTTGAACAGCCAGAAAGCAGATGTCGGTGAATATGTCAGCATATCTCCGTTACCGACTTTAAAGCAATCCGGGACTTTTGTAATTCCGCAGTACATTGGTGTGAACACAGTTGTATTGGCATCATCAACTCCAAACCAGAAAATTCCGCCTATAGCATCAGGAAGCCAGCTTCTGGATTCGGCTACAAATACGAAGCCTGTCTGCTGTGTGCTTACGGCTCTTTCATTGGTATATTCAAGTGCGTTCTTATCGCCCGAGACTTTCCATGTGAGTGGACGCCATCTGTAAGGCAAACCGAAAGGACCTGCTCCAATATCTTTTCTCATATCAAAAATGGTTCCTTCAAGATGATCGCGCATGAAATTCATCATATCGTAGTTTGAGATTTTCCTGTCAGGCTTTATCCAGAGCGGCATTCTTTTGCTGAGATCGTGTCCGGAAACATAATTGGTATACTGATCCATATCTTTGTTGACCGATTTGAAGAAGGACCAAACCCTTATTTCGCACATTCTTGCTCCGGAAAAAGTAATCGGGTTATAAGTATCTGAGAAGCTGAATTCCTGGTCTGTTCCCATAAAGAGCTTTTTAGTTCTGGCAAAATCAATAACATCACTGGCATAGACACATTCAACAATTGGATCAAAAATCCTGCTAAGGTCTTTTGAGGTTAATGCAATGCAATTCTTCTTTCCAGTTGCAAGCGGAAATGTCTGGATTCTTGCCTGATTGGCATGACCGCATATGTATCCGTCAGGGATCCTGCGTGCAACCCATAGGGCACCTTTATTACCCGGGCCTTTCCCGATTATCTCAAAGATCCATGCTTCGTTTGGATCAGCTATAGAAAATGATTCACCCTCACTCGCATATCCATACTTTGATACAAGATCTGACATTACTTTGATTGCTTCCCTTGCATTCTTTGCCCTTTGTAGCGTGATATAAATTAAGCTTCCATAATCAACAATTGCAGTAGTATCAACCATTCCTTCAATACCTCCATATGTTGTTTCACCAATTGAAAGCTGATGCTCATTCATATTTCCGACAACAGAATAGGTGTGTGCAACCTGCGGGATTTTTCCCATGTGCTTATTAGTATCCCATTCATATACATCGAGCATTGTTCCGGCAGGATAATCTCTTGCCGGCCAGAAATAGAGTTCACCATAAAGTACATGGGAGTCAGCAGAATAAGTAATCATAGTCGAACCATTGACTGAGGCTCCTTTAGTAACAATGAAATTTGTACAGGCATTGATAACCTGCTCCTGGAAAAGGCTGGCAAATAATATCACCAGGACGGCTGCAAATAGTCTCTTCATAATATCTTGCTTTTCAAAGTTTATTTTAACAATTTGATTTAAGGAAATGCAAAGGTAACAAGCCGTAGAAAATATCAAAGTGATTCATATCATTTTAAGGATATTTATGATATTTATTATCCTCCCGGGGTCAGCAACCTTTCTCGAAAATTCCGAAATGGCAGCCATTCCGCCCATCGGGATATCCAATTTTCTGAAAATCATTTCACTCTCGACAAATCTTGATGCTGCAAGGTGAAATTCTTCTGCCCCGGTTGCCTTTGCCATTTCGGCAATGTTCGATTCATCGAGCCCGCTTCCCGGCATGATTATTATCCTGTTTCCTGCTTTTTTGACAAGCTCATGGATAATAGCAGACCCTTCAGGTGCAATATTCTTTTGTCCGGATGTTAGTATTCTTGATGCACCCGTGGAAATTATATCTTCAAGGCTCCTGAACGGATCAATGCATACGTCAAATGCCCTGTGAAATGTAACGGACATGGGGTATGCAAGCTCTACTAGCTTTGCAGTTCGTTCAGTATCAATTGTCCCGTCAGCTTTTAAAAGTCCAATTACGACTCCGTCGATTCCATTCTCGCCGCACAGCTCAATATCCCGCCTCATTATGTCATATTCCGGATCGGAGTAAAGAAAATCACCTCCTCTGGGACGAATAATGACATGTAAACCGATTGTCAGATTTTCCCTGGCTAATACGATCGTTCCAAATGATGGTGTTGTACCTCCTTCATAAAGGTTGTCGCACAGCTCAACCCTATCGGCTCCTGCAAATTGTGCATTGACGGCAGATTCAACACTGCCTGAACATATTTCAAGTTTGAATTTCATATCCAAAAACTTAATGATCTTAATAAAAGTAAAAATATTTTCTGTATAATTGTGAATACAAATCTTGAAATACATGAAACCTACACTATTAGTTCTGGCAGCAGGTATGGGAAGCCGTTACGGCGGAAATAAACAGCTTGATGAAGTTGGTCCCTCAGGTGAAACAATTATTGATTATTCAATATATGATGCAGTGCGCGCCGGTTTCGGAAAAATTGTCTTTGTAATCCGTCGCGACATTGAAGAACAGGTTAAGGAAAGATTCGTTGAACGGCTGAAGGATAAAATAGAGGTAGATTACGTTTTTCAGGAAGTTACCAATCTTCCGGAAGGGGTAAAGGTTGCTCCCGAAAGGCAGAAACCATGGGGAACCAGCCATGCAATTCTTGTTACAAAGGATAAGATAAAAGAACCATTTGGAGTTATTAATTCAGATGATTACTATGGTGTTGAATCCTTTAATATCCTTTATAATTTTTTAGTTAACGACAAAGAACCTGATTGTTACAGCTTTGTTGGTTATAAGCTTGGGAATACACTTTCTGA
>PMIG01000359.1 GCA_003157055.1 Bacteroidales bacterium
ATAATGTTTTAATAATCTGATCCGGGTCAAGGGTTCGTACTTTAGACCCCTCAATCAGCGGATACGTGCAATAGATACATTTATAGGGACAACCACGCTTGGTCTGGATGTTAAGCATTCCGCTGGATTGCCAGTAAAAGTCTGTCAGAGAATCATCAAAGGTAAGAAGTGGAGTACTATTGTATGTAACTCTTTTATTTATTATCAGGCCATTATCCTCCATATACAACAAACCCTCTATGTTTTTGTAGTCCTGATTATTTTCTAGAGCAGATATAAGCTTGTGAAGGCTTAATTCACCCTCGCCGCATATTCCAAAATCAGGGTTGAGCGTTTTGAATAAGAGTTCAGGATATATTGAAAACCCAGCACCGCCTATTATTATCACCGACTCTGAAAATTCTCTCGTATTGTTTATAATCTGTTTGTAGTGGGCTATAAAGCTTTCCTGCCTGTAAATATTCACATCATCAATATTGCGAAGCGAAATACCAACAAAATCGGGTCTTATCTTTTTCAGGAACTGAATATAGTCATCGTCTGAACCTGTCATGAAATCAAAAAGATATGTTTTAAGATCAGGCATATTTGAAGCAAGGAAAGATTGGAGGTAAGATATCCCCAGAGGATAAACAGGATAAGGTTCCTTATGCCTGTTTGCAGAGACCAGAATCATTTTTTTATTTCTCATCTGCCTCCCAGAAATTGTAATAATTGAACCATTGAGTCGGGTAATTTCTGATTATCTTTTGCAACCGGTCAATATAGCTGTTTATTATTATCTTAATTATCTGATCCCTTCGTTCCTGCATCCCCTGCTGCTGATATAATTCCGGCGGTGTTGCTGAAAAATGATAGCTGTTCCTGCTTTCTTTCATTGCAAATACAAATGATACCGGAACATTGTATTTCATTGCCATATAAAAGGGACCCGTTGGGAATTTAGCTTTCTCTCCAAGGAATTCAGCGGTAATTGTCTTGGAACCCTGGAGAAATCTGTCCCCATGGAGACAAACGATCTGTTTTTCGCTTAAAGCTTTGTTAATTTCATAGATATGAGAGTTATCTTCCCTGATAACAATTATATTGAAATTTCTATTTATAACCGAGGAAAGGTAATCCTTCACTTTTTCATGCTCTGCATCATACATTATAATGTTTACCGTTGTATTTAGACGCCTGAACATGTATCCGGCCATTTCAAAGTTGCCCACATGAGCACTGATGAGCAATCCTCCGGTTTTATTCTCAACCATTTTGGCAAGATAATCTTCCCCGTCGAAAGTGAAGTTTAGCTTTGTTTTGAAACCAGCCATTATTGCTATTTTATCCAATAATACCTGTCCGAAGGAATAATAATTCCGGTATATAAAAACTATAGATCGGAAAAATCCAAAATGAAAACGCTTCCTGTAGAATCTATAGATCGTGCGAAAGGATTTAGGATAGAAGAGGAAGTAATAAAATGCGACAAAACGCAAAAAAAAATATGAAGTGGAAAGGCCGGCATACTCCAGTATCCCGACAAAAATCCTATATCCTGTTAAACCGCCTCTTGTTTTGCCTTTCCAGGATGTCACTCTGACTTATTTATTTTGAGTGCAATTGTAAATATAATCGTACAAATTTTCCATGGTTCTTATTGAACTGACCTCAGTTCCCTTTAGAGTTATGCCGTATTCTTTCTTAACAATTACGGCGATATCCACGAAATCAAGGCTTTCAAGTCCCAGATCATCTTTGAGATGAGCATTCGGGGTAATAGCGGACTCTTCGAGTTCAAATTCTTCTACCAACAATTTATTAATAGTCTTAACAATACTTTCTCTGTCCATATAAATTGAAGTAATTACTAATTATTTAAACTTTTTAATGATCAAACATGAATTTGTACCACCAAATCCGAAGGAATTTGAAAGGAAGAGATCAATCTCCTTTGGTGTTGTCCTCGAAATAATATTCAGCCTGGCAGTGATTTCGTCGGGTTCTTCGAAATTAATATTTGGTGCAATAAATGAATTATGCATCATAATTAAAGAATATACTATCTCACTGGCACCAGCCATCCACATCTCATGGCCGGTCATGGATTTGGTCGATGAAATGGCAGGCCGGAATTTTCCAAAAATATGGTCGATTGCCAGTGCTTCATTCTGGTCGCCAATAGGTGTTGATGTTGCATGAGCATTAATATAATCAATTTTGCCAGGATCAACTGACGCATCGTTCAATGCCATTGACATAGCCCTGATCTGCCCGTCAACGTCGGGTACCGAGATGTGTACTCCATCGGAGGAGAAACCATAGCCGACAACCTCGCCAAGTATCGGAGCCCCTCTTTTTACTGCCTCCTCCATGTCTTCGAGTATTACTGTCGCCGCACCACCGCTTGGAACCAGCCCGTCTCTTTTTTTATCAAAGGGTTTTGAAGCTTTTTCGGGTGCAGATTCCTCTTTCGAAAATGCTCCAAGTGCATCGAAGCTGCCAACACTGAAAAGATTCACCTCCTGTGAACCACCACAGATAATTGTCTTCTGGTATCCATGCCTTATCATCAAAAACCCCAACCCTATGGCATGAGATCCGCTGGCGCATGCTCCGCTAAGGGTGAAATTGATGCCTTTCAAGTGGAATATTACCGAAAGATTCATGGATACTGAAGAGTTCATTGACTGGAATACAGAGCCCGAACTTATTGTCCCTGTATCTCTGTTCTTCCGTATAATGTCAACCGAATTGATTACTGAAGGCGTTGAACTGTCATTTCCAAAGATGATACCCACATTATTCTGATCAATATACTCCTGGGTGAGGTTAGCTGTTTTCATAGCCTCTGTTGTTGACATAAATGCAAATTCTGCCTGCTGAGGCATGCAGACCCGTGCCCTGCGATCGAGTATCCCTTTGAGCTGAGGAGTATCAACTTTGCCGGTTAATCCGGACTGGAAGCCATACTCTTTTCTTTCAGGATCGAGTACAATTCCGGACTTACCCTTAAAGAGCGAATCTTTTACCTCCTCAAGGTTTTTTCCGATTGAAGAATAAATACCTGTTCCTGTAATTACTACCCTCTTCATAATCTAAAAAAAAATGCAACAATATTAAGAATAAAGTCCTCCATTGATTGAAATAACCTCCCCGGTTATATATGATGATTTATCAGAAGCAAGAAAACAAACAAGCTCAGCCACTTCCTCCGGCAATCCGAAACGGTTCAGAGGGATCATACTTTTCAATTCATTTTCGTTTAAATCCCTGGTCATATCGCTCTTTATAAATCCGGGGGCAACTGCATTTACCGTGACATTCTTTTTGCCTATTTCCTGGGCTAAAGCCTTCGTAGCTCCAATAACTGCAGCTTTGGCAGCTGAATAATTCACCTGGCCGGGAAGACCTTTTAGTCCCGATAAAGACACCATGTTAATTATCCTCCCGTATTTTTTAACAAGCATATTTTTCAGCAAGGCCCTTGTCAGATAGAAAAATCCGTTAAGATTGGTATTCATGACATCATGCCACTGATCATCCTCCATCCACATTAAAAGAACATCTTTCCTTATGCCTGCATTGTTGACAAGAACCTCAATATATTCATCCTTATGCTGCTCAGTCCAGATATTAATAGCTGATTCAACCTGGGAAGGATCAGAAACATCAAACTGCATAAGTTCCCCGCTCCCTCCTGCCTGCTTTATCAGGGCAAGCGTTTCCAGAGCTTCTTTTTCATTTGATTTATAGTTTATAAGAATATGCAAGTCGAGAGAGACGAGTTTGATGCAAACTGCCCTTCCAATGCCTCTAGAACCACCTCTAACCAACGCATACTTCATATCAAATAATGATATAAATCGGTTAATTAACTCATAAACCTATAAACCGGGTGTAAATATAATCTTTAATTTTTTTTATTTCTAAATATTTAATGGCGTCATCCTCAAACCTCGGCACGATTTTCCTTATCTCAGAATATACATTCCCCGTTTGAGAAGATAACCTGTCACTTATCTTCAGATAGTCAATTGCCTGGACAATACTGAGTAATTCGATAGTTAATACCTGGAATGTATTATCTATAACTCTTTTCGCCAGCAATCCTGAATTGGATCCCATGCTTACTATATCCTGATTGTCGTTGTTATTAGGAATTGTATGCAGGTAATTGGGGTAAGACAGTGATTGATTTTCGGCTACTGTTGATGTGGCTGTAAACTGTGCACCCTGCATTCCGAAATTCACTCCCAGCTTGCCAAGGTTGACAAATGGAGGTAATATATTATTAAGCTTGTTGTTCATCAGGTAATTGATCTGACGGTCAAGCAGCAAGGATAGCTTTGTAATTGCGATCTTCAGCTTATCCATCTCAAAAGAGACATAGTCACCATGAAAGTTGCCGCCATGGTAAATGTTTTGATGCACATCGTCGATGACCGGATTATCGCAGGAGGAGTTTGCTTCGTTTAGGAGTACTTTTTCAGAATAGTTGAGTGTGTCAAGAATAGGTCCAAGAATCTGGGGAACACACCTTATGGAATAGTATTCCTGAACCTTATTTGTCAAAATGTTTTTATCATTATGATTGCCGTTATAGAAATGATCTTCCCTCTTCCGGATCAGTTCGCTGTCAATTAAGATCTTACGGATAGTCTCAGCGATGGCATTCTGCCCTGAATGAAGCTTGACCTGATTTAATTCCTTAGAAAAACTGTCATCGAATGAACTTACAATTTCATTTATCATGGCACAGGCCAGAAGAGCCCACGACATCAGGTT
>PMIG01000236.1 GCA_003157055.1 Bacteroidales bacterium
AAAACCAGATAAGGGGAAATTTAAACGTAGAAAGGCGTCAGACAACCGACGACCGGCGACCGGTAACCGGTGACCAGGGACCGTTATTTATTTCTGAAAAGCCGTACGCTGAATCCAAAATTAGGATCTGCCTTTTCGAGTCCTGCGGTCTCGGTATATGCGCCAAGCTTGAATTGCCATACCTGCTTATCGGCCTCCGCGGTATCGCTCCAGTAATGAGAGCTTGCAAGAAGGCTGTTATATGCGCCACGGGCATAGCGCTCCCCGCCGAATACATTATTAAAGCCGATGCTGCCACCAGCTTTTAATTCTTTATACACTTTCTTATCATCACCTCCGAGAAAAGAATGTAAAGCCTCCCAATCAGCTTTTGAAGGCAGGTGCCAGCCGGCAGGTGCCAGTGTTCTGGCAGCCTCCCAATCATACAGGCAGCCATATTCCACTTTGTTGCCCTCTTTGTCGTCATAAACCCAGACGTTACCCCTGGATGGTGCTTTAGACATGTTGTCGGCCATGATTACCTGGTCGCCTATTTTTATTATTTTATGAGTCGATCCGTCGGTGTCAGTGAAAGTCCCCAGTCCGCAAACCTTGCAGATGCCATCCCTCAACTGATGCATATTGCTGCGGATCTTGCCGCATTTTGAGCATTTCTCGCAATCGTTGATCCAGGAGTGCTGGTTTTCACGTGTCTTTCCGCATCTTGCACATTTATCGCAATCATTCGCCCAGTCATGGCTGTCATCATCAAAGACTTGCCCGCACCTGGAACATTTCCCGCAATCTGCTGAAGTATCATGCTCAGCATCTCTTGTTTTACCACATATGGTGCATTTGCAGCCGTCCCATGAATGAAGACCAATTTTACATTTGAATGACATAATATACCTCCTTTTTACAGTACTAATATAAAACAGATTTTGGTTAGTTCAGCATGATGCCGTTCTATATTTTGGGTTTTAGCCGGTTAATTGTGCAACCATGTCCATATCTGATGAAGCGGATCGAGGAGCCATTAGAACAATTATGTTCTGAATTGTATTCATAACCCGATAAATATTAACCGATAAATAATTTTAAAGGATCTGCATTGAACAATAATCGATTTGTTTTGTCCTACTATTCAATATAAATGTCGTTTTATAAAACTTAAGATCAATGTTTAGGTATAGAATAATTGGATTAATCTCTCTGTTCCTGTCATTAACAACCATTAACTCTAAAAGCCAGTCATTTGTATTATCAAAAGAGAGTGCTCCCATTCTGATAAGCGGGACTTCGACCCTGCATGACTGGAAAATGTATCTTAAAATCTTTGATTGCAATGCAAATTTTATTCTGAAAGGATCCTTGTTAAAGGGCATTGATGCTGTCTCATTCAGTTGTAAGGCAACCGACTTAAAAAGTGATAATTCATTAATGGACAGAAAAGCGTATTCTGCATTAAAATTCACAGCATTCCCCGAAATAAAGTTCACTTCGACATCAGCAATAGGAATCTCGCTTGATAATAACAAATTCAGGGACATCCTTGCCGGAAATCTTTTTATTGCAGGGAAGTCAGTCCCTGTTTCGATTCCATTAACCGGTGCATTATCCAATATTAACGGAACAAATAAAATTGATGTCAGCGGAGAAATCGAACTGAAGATGAGCGATTTTGATATTACGCCTCCAACTGCTATGCTGGGTACGCTTAAAACAGGTGATAAAGTTAAAGTCTCATTTTCGTTTCAGTTCCTGATGAAGTCAGTTAAATAGTTTATTTCAAAGACAATAGTGCCAAACTCAAAAAAGAAAGATCAATATATCAATATTTAAATCTTTAAAAATGAAAAAAATAATTACTCTTTGTTTCTCGCTGTTAGCCGCTATAGTTTCGTATGGACAGCAATTTGAAGAATCTATTCCGGGAAATGGAAATTCGGAGAGGCCCAGGGTACAGGTGGGTGGAGATTTTGCCCTTCAATTTCAATTTCTAAGTCACCATGCCGACAGTACACTAATACCTCTTGGGACAGGGATAAATCTTCCGACAGCGAATCTTAATATTAATGCCGTTATCGCTGATGGCATTGAAGTAAATCTTACCGCTTATCTTTCTTCACGGCATCATGTTGATACATGGGTAAAAGGAGGATACCTGCTTATTGATAAGCTTCCATTTATAAAATCCGAATTTATAACCAGGGCGATGGATTACCTGACCTTTAAAGTCGGAGTAATGGAGCTTAATTACGGAGATGCACATTTCCGCAGATCTGATAACGGACACGTTATCAGTAATCTTTTTGTAGGCAACTATGTCATGGATGCTTTCACGACGGCACCGGCGTTTGAAGCTTTATACCGGAATAAGGGAATTCTGCTGATGGGTGCAATTACAACAGGGAATCTTGATCCGACTCTTGTGGGTTACAACTCTATTACTAAGGTTTATACCCCTTATAACATAGCAAAGGAACTTGCATTTTACTGGAAAGCCGGATATGATAAACAGGTTAATGATAACCTAAGGGTCAGAGCAACCTTGTCGGGGTACCATGCTTCAAATAATCATTTTGGTTCATTGTATTCAGGTGACAGAACAGGATCGAGGTACTACCTGGTTATGAACCTGGTAACCAATAGTCCTAACGATGTAGATCCTTCAATAAACCATCTGTCAGGTAACTGGGGCCCTGGTTTTACTGACAGAGATAACTCCTATATGTTAAATCTGTTCACCAAGTACAGAGGTTTAGAGTTTTTCGGAACTCTCGAGAACGCAAAAGGTACGTCTGCTTTCGGCGGAGCCGGTTTTACATATACGCAGTATGCATTGGAGAGCCTTTACCATTTCGGGAAAGATGAAAAGTTTTTTGGAGGAATAAGGTATAATTATGTCAAAAACAATGCTGATAATTCAATCGACCGGGTACAAATCGGCGGTGGCTGGTTCCTGGTTCCAAAGGTCCTTGTAAAAGCTGAATATGTAAATCAGAAATACAATGATTTTATTAAGTACGGAAGCAATGCAGGGTTCAGGGGAGTAATGATAGAATCAACTATTTCATTTTGATAAAAACACATGATCTCAACATTAATATCTGACAAGTTTAATAATGAGAAAACTTTTTCTGATACTGGCTCTTTGTTCATATGTACTTCCCGGTTTTAGTCTGGATGGTGGTCTGAAATCAGGTAGTATTAATAACTCCTCAGGGTTTATATATATCACTGTATTGTCAAATGTCAATAAAGAGTCTTTTCAGTACAACCTTAAACAACAGTGCCTGCCACATAGTGCAGGACCAGAAACCGGATATGTTCAGGACACATCCGTATCGCGCATTATTATTCCTGTAAAAGATTTTACATGCACTAACAGATATGTTTACAGGGATTTTCTGACATTATTGAAAGTTGAGCAATATCCGTACCTTGAAATTGACATACCACATAATTCAGGCATTAAATACTTTATAGACAATTCAGTGCTATTGAAAGGCATATCGATAACTGTTGCCGGTGTGTCAAGGCAGTATGATATAAACTGTAAAATTCATAATGTCGACAATGAGAATCAGGTTCTTAACGGGACCGCCCTTATAAAACTTACAGATCTGGAGATCGTCCCCCCGGTTAAAATGCTTGGACTTGTGAAAGTAAAAAATGAAATCACTATTAACTTTGAGCTTTTTATAAAATCTTCCAGTTAAAGGGATTGTGCAGGAATTCCGTCTCACAGAATGCCAAGTATCCCCAATCTGCTGAAGCGGATAGGAAAACGACGACAAACAAAGTAAGTCAGACAGATAAGTTATTATAAGGAATGATATATCTTTGAATATAGAAACGGGTTATGCATCGATCCGGCATACCGGCAGAGGAAAAAACATCAGATCTGACACAAATAAAATAAATGGAGGTTACTATTATGAAAACAAGAAGTTCTTTTTCAGTTTTAATCTTTTTCGTCGTTTTTGCTATTGGTATTGCTGTGGCATATTTTGGTTTTGGATTCCAGCAAGGCACAGGAGGTATGTGGGTTGGAGCTATTTCCTTCCTGGTTGCTCTTTTGATTTCTTCTGCAATAAAAATTGCAGACCAGTGGGAAAAAGCAGTTGTACTGCGGTTAGGACGTTTCCATTCACTCAATGGACCGGGGCTGTTTTTTATTATACCCATCATTGATACTGTTGCTTACTGGATTGACGTTCGTGTCATCACAACTTCCTTTACTGCAGAAAAAACCCTTACAAAAGATACAGTGCCAGTTGATGTGGATGCAGTACTTTTCTGGAAAGTTCTGGATTCCAAAAAGGCAGCACTTGAAATAGCCGACTACAGAAACGCAATCAACTGGGCCTCACAGACAGCCCTGCGTGATGTTATCGGCAAGACTATGCTTTCAGAGATGCTTGAAGGCCGGGACAAAATAAGCGAACAGCTTCAGAAGATCATTGATGACAGAACCGAACCATGGGGTGTTAATGTGATATCTGTTGAGGTCAAAGATGTTAATATTCCTTCTTCACTGCAGGATGCAATGTCGATGCAGGCTCAGGCCGAAAGAGAACGTCAGGCCAGGGTTATTCTGGGTGATTCTGAACGACAGGTGGCAGAAAAGTTTGGAGAAGCTGCAAAAACTTATGAAAACAATCCAACAGCTCTTCATCTGAGAGCAATGAACATGCTGTATG
>PMIG01000071.1 GCA_003157055.1 Bacteroidales bacterium
TGTCTGGGATTCTTATCGTCGTCTTATCATGATGTATGCCGACGTTGTTATGGAAAAGGCAGAAGGTATTGAAACTGCTGAAGGAAAAGGTATCCGCAAGCAGCTCGATGAAATGCTTGACGAATTCAAACATCAGAAAGGTTATAAATCGGATACCGAGATCAAGGCTGAAGAGCTGAAGAAGCTTGCCGAAGATTTCAAGAAGAAAATTAAAGAGGTTCTTGGAAAACCATTCCCAGATGACGCAAAGGAACAGCTTGAGGGTGGAATTAAAGCCGTATTCAAGAGCTGGAACGGGAAAAAAGCCGTTTCATACCGTCGTATCGAAGGTATCCCTGATGACTGGGGAACAGCTGTAAACGTACAGGCAATGGTATTCGGGAATATGGGTGACAGCTCCGCAACAGGTGTGGCATTTACTCGTAATCCTGCAACTGGCGAGAATCTCTTCTATGGAGAATGGCTGGTAAATGCCCAGGGCGAAGACGTGGTTGCCGGTATCCGCACACCAAGCCCGCTGAACAATGAAACAAAAAATGACCAGAATAAGCATCTGCACAGCATGCAGGATGCAATGCCAGGGACATACAAAGAGCTCTGTAAAATCCGTGAGATCCTTGAGAAATCATATCACGACATGCTTGATATCGAATTCACTATTCAGGAAGGTGTTCTTTATATGCTCCAGTGCCGCGTAGGAAAGCGTACAGGTACTGCCGCCGTCAATATGGCAATGGATATGATCAAAGAGAAACTCATTGATGAAAAGACAGCCGTCCTTCGCGTTGATCCCGCTCAGCTTGACGAGCTGCTTCACCCGATCTGCAACCCTGATGCTGAGAAGAAAGTTAAAGCTGTGGTTAAGGGTCTGCCGGCCGGTCCGGGAGCTGCTGTTGGTAAAGTTGTTTTCAATTCTGAAGACGCTGTGGCATGGTTTCGCAAAGGCGAAAAAGTCATCCTTCTGCGTGAAGAAACCAACCCCGAAGATGTCGAAGGGATGCGTGCTGCAGAAGGTATTCTTACTGCCCGCGGTGGTATGACTTCACATGCAGCTCTTGTTGCCCGTGGATGGGGTAAATGCTGTATAGTGGGCGCCTCTGGCCTTAATGTGGATGCTGCAACAAAAACAGCAAAGATCAGCGGCTCTAATATAGTCATTAAAGAGGGTGACGTTCTTACCCTTAACGGTACAAAAGGTGCTGTGTACACAGGTGCCATTGCATTGATGGATGCATCGGAGAACCCGATGTTCAAGGAGTTCATGAAGATTGTTGATAAATATCGCAAAATGGGTGTCCGTACTAATGCTGATAATCCTGAAGATGCCAGAATCGCTCGTGATTTTGGAGCTGAAGGTATCGGATTATTCCGCACCGAACATATGTTCTATGGAAAANNAAGATGATCCTCAGTGCAAATGAAGCTGAGCGGCGCAAGGCTCTTGATGAGCTTTTCAAATATGTTAAGAAAGACATGAAAGCAACACTGGCAGCCATGGACGGATTGCCTGTCACTTTCAGGCTTCTTGACCCGCCGCTTCATGAGTTCGTTCCTCAGGGAACCGAGAAACAGGCAGAACTTGCCACAGCACTTGGTATCAGGAAAGAAGACGTCGCAAAACGCGGCGAAGCTCTTCACGAATCCAACCCAATGATGGGTCACCGTGGCGTTCGTCTCGGTATAACATACCCTGAGATAACTGAAATGCAAATGAGAGCACTGTTCGAATCAGCAGTTGAGCTTGTTAATGAAGGGAAAAAGCCGATTCCGGAATTAATGGTTCCTGTAACCTGCGATGTCTCCGAACTTGATGTTACAAAGAAAGTCGTGGACATGGTTTATGCTGAAGTCTGCAAGAAATATAATGTCAAAAAGATTGATTACAAGTATGGCACCATGATAGAAATACCCCGTGCCTGTCTTCTTGCTGACCGTATGGCAAAAACTGCAGATTTCTTCTCCTTCGGCACTAATGATCTTTCACAGATGACATTCGGATTCAGCCNNAGGTACCATGATCGAGATTCCTCGTGCAGCTCTTACTGCTGATGATATTGCCAAAACAGCCGAATTCTTCTCATTTGGTACAAACGATCTTACCCAGATGACATTCGGATTCAGCCGTGATGATATAGGAAGCTTCCTGAACGATTACCTCGATAAGAAGATGCTTGCTGCAGACCCGTTTCAGACGATTGACCAGGATGGTGTCGGACAGCTCATCAAGATGGCGGTCGAAAAAGGAAGGGCAACAAAGCCTAACCTTAAGGTAGGTATTTGCGGCGAACAGGGAGGTGATCCCGCTTCAGTAGAATTCTGTTTCAAGACAGGTCTGACATACGTTAGCTGTTCACCGTTCAGAGTTCCTATTGCAAGACTGGCTGCTGCACAGGCTTCAATTAAATTCGGAAATTAGTTTATATCTGTTTAATGATAAAGAGGCTGCTCCCAGACGGAAACAGCCTCTTTTCTTTGCATGGCTGCAATTGATCGAACCTGAATGATATAAATCCGTTGCCTCCAACGAATCTATAGATAGAATTTATTGTAAGACCCCTGAATAAGCTTATACCCTTTCATATAATCCACTTTTTTATTACATATTCGTTTATTTTATTTATTTTGCATTGATATATTATAAAACATCTACAAAGAATGATCTCACCAAAAGAGCTTGCAGAATATGGTATTACAGGTGTAACCGAAATTATCTACAACCCTGATTATAATCTGCTATTTACAGAAGAGACCAAACCCGGGCTGGTAAAACCTGAAGCAGGTATCATTACAAAAAGTGGTGCCATTTCGGTCGATACCGGAATCTTTACAGGCCGCTCACCAAAAGATAAATATATTGTTCTCGATGACAAAACAAGAGATACTGTCTGGTGGAAGTCTGATAAAGCCAAGGTATCTGATAATAAGCCAATCTCACCTGAAGTCTGGCAACACTGCAAAAACATCTCTGCAAAACAGCTTTCGGCCAAGAGGCTTTTTGTTGTGGATTGCTACAGCGGTGCAAACATGAATACAAGGCTCAGGGTCAGATTCATTATGGAGGTGGGTTGGCAGGCTCATTTTGTCAAGAATATGTTCATCAGGCCTGAACCCGACGAGCTTGAAAATTTTAAGCCAGATTTTGTAGTGCTGATGGCTTCAAAGGCAATAAATCCCGATTGGCAAAAACAGGGACTCAATTCCGAGAACTTTGTCTTCTTCAACCTTACTGAAAGCATGGCAGTTATAGGAGGAACATGGTATGGCGGCGAGATGAAAAAAGGGATCTTTTCTGTGATGAATTACTACCTTCCCCTCAAAGGAATAGCTTCGATGCACTGCTCTGCAAACGTCGGTAAAAATGGCGATGTTGCAATATTTTTCGGGCTTTCCGGGACAGGGAAAACAACTCTTTCAACCGATCCTGACAGGGCGCTTATCGGAGATGATGAACACGGATGGGACGATGACGGCATCTTTAATTTTGAAGGTGGATGCTATGCCAAATGCATTAAGCTCAGTAAAAAGAACGAACCAGATATCTACAATGCAATCCGAAGAGATGCACTCCTCGAAAATCTTGTTGTGCTACCTGACGGGACTATAGATTTCGATAGTGATTCAAAAACTGAAAATACAAGGGTCTCCTACCCTATCTATCACATTAACAATATTGTAAAACCGGTGTCGAAAGCCGGGCATGCATCAAAGGTTATCTTCTTATCGGCCGATACCTTCGGGGTCCTTCCTCCCGTAAGCCGGCTNNCTGATGGTTGATCCGATAATATATGCCAACGAGCTGACAAGGAAAATGAAAGCTCATGGTGCTGAAGCATGGCTCATCAATACCGGCTGGATTAAAGGGCCTTATGGGACTGGATCAAGGATTGACCTTCCTTCAACCCGACATATAATCAATGCTATTCTTGATGATTCGATAAAGGAGAGTAAATTCTTTACGCTGCCAGTTTTTAACCTGAAGGTACCACTTACAGTCAGCGGAGTCGACAGTACGATACTTGACCCTGCCTGCGGATGGGAATCTCGAACCAAATGGCTTACTGCTGCTACTGATCTTGCCTTGAAATTCATTTCCAACTTCAGCAAGTTCACCTCAAACCCTGAGACAGCTGATCTGGCCGATCATGGCCCGAAGATTGAGTAATATGGTATTTTCTAATATTGCTATATTTGCGCTGAAACCAATTTTGGCATGAATATTCTTTATTGTGTTATTGCGGTTATTGCTGCCTATCTGCTTGGATCTATACCCACAGCAGTTTGGATTGGCAGGGCCTTTCACGGAATTGATGTAAGAGAGCATGGCAGCGGGAATGCAGGAACTACTAATACAATAAGAGTCCTTGGATGGAAAACGGGAATCCCTGTTCTGGCTATTGATATGGCAAAAGGCTGGCTGGCTGCAATGCTGCCGGTTTTCCTTAAAATTGCTCCTCAGGGATCTGCTCAGATGACCAACCTTCAGATATTAACCGGAATAATTGCAATATTAGGTCATATTTTCCCTCTATATGCGGGATTCAGGGGAGGCAAGGGTGTAGCAACTGTAGCCGGAGCCATGCTGGCAATTCATCCTTTACTGACACTGGCATGCTTTGGTGTCTTCCTGATTGTTCTTCTCGTTACAGGAATTGTATCAGTCTCATCAATGAGCATGGGGATCGCATTCCCGGTCTTTTTATTCACTCTTTTCGACACCCCGTCATTTATCTTTAAAATATTCTCTGTTTTTGTTGCTGTGGCACTTCTGATCACACACAGAAATAATATCAAGAGACTTTTAAAGGGTGAAGAAAAGAAGCTTTTCGGAAAGAAAGAGCCCTCGTCCCGCTGAAACGGGACTGCCATCTGCAGGGGGTCTGTTTCAGTTGAAAAAAAATATTTGTCCCGGGTTAGCCCCCCTTAAGGAGGGTTGGGGGTTTAAAACTGTTCAAGTATTTCTATCCTTTTTTCAATAGGAGGATGAGTTGCAAACAGCGATGAAACTGAACCTGCAAACTTCTTGTTCCCTATCTGTGGGTTTTGGATGAACATCTGTGCCACATCTTTTCTTTCCACTGCCTCGATTGTCGGGTCAACTGATATCTTTCTCAGGGCCGATGCCAGGGCAAGCGGATTACGGGTCAGTTCAGCAGATCCGGCGTCAGCAAGAAATTCGCGCTTCCGTGATAATGCAAACCTGAATAGTGATGCAATCAGATATCCCACGAGAGCCAGGATAATTCCGATAAGAATTGCTGCACCTGCACCTCCTCCTTTCTTTCCGCGTCCGAGGGTTCCGAAACGAAGCGATCGGAAAAGGGCCTGAGAAAGGAATGCGAAAATACCAACAAATACTATCGAGATAATAAGCAGTCTCACATCACGGTTCCGGATATGGGTAAGTTCATGCGCAATCACTGCCTCGAGCTCATGATCGTCAAGCTTATCAATTATACCGCGTGATAAAGAAACAGTGTATGTCTTTTCATCCATTCCGCTGGCAAAGGCATTCAATGAATCGTCTTCGATAATATTTATCTGGGGTATAGTCATCCCCTTCGAAATGCAAAGGTTCTCGACCAGGTTATATACTCTCTTATTATCGATCCTGGCAAGGGGTTTGGAGCCGGTAGCTTTTTTGATCATGGCACTATGCGAGTACCATGCTACTGTAAACCAGATTAATACACCGATCGTCACAAATGGAATTGTTTTCAGAAAACTATTGTTTACTGAAGGAATCAGATTAAACTGTCCCTGCGCCTCCATTATTTGATGGTTCTGAGTCAGGAAAAGTAAAAAGAAAAAAAGCCAGGTCAGCCCGGCAAAAATTAACGGGAACATCAGCAGAATCAATACTGAATTAGTATTATTCTTCCTGATCTGGCTTTGAAGGCCAAAGTATTCCATCGGCCTAGAACTGGATCTTCGGTGGTTCTTCCACTACA
This sequence comes from Bacteroidales bacterium, assembly GCA_003157055.1. GTDB lineage: Bacteria > Bacteroidota > Bacteroidia > Bacteroidales > VadinHA17 > LD21. The sequence goes on from PMIG01000071.1 coordinate 5,949, forward strand.
ACTCTCTGATCGCCAAGCTCGAATAGCGGCTGGCGCTTGAAATTGAAGAGCGTAGCAATAAGATTCGATGGGAACAGCTCTGTTGAGACGTTGAGTTCCTTGGTTGCCGAGTTGAAGAAACGGCGTGCAGCAGCGATCTTGTTTTCAATATCTGCAATTTCTCCCTGCAGATTCATGAAATTCTGGCTGGCTTTAAGATCAGGATAAGCTTCTACAGCAACTTTCAGACCATCGAGTGCAGTTGAGAGCTTGTTCTCTGCTGCAATCTTATCATTAATTGTTGTAACGCTCATTGCTTTCGCTCTGGCTTCAGTGACTGCCGTAAGGACTCCCCGTTCGTGCTGCATATAACCTTTAACGGCATCAACAAGCTGCGGTATCATATCGTGTCTCTGCTTCAGCTGAACATCCACATCGGCGAAGGCTTGCTCCCTTGTATTTCTCAGTTTTACCAGCCTGTTATAAAGAGAGATAGCCATCAGAACCAGTATGACAATAATTCCAAGAATAATTAATACAATCATCTTATTAAATTTTGGTTAATAACAATATTCCACTTCATATTTAAAAAATAAAGATATGAATATTTACTATATTTGGCCGCTTTTTAGATCAATTTTGATAAGAAATATCTAATGAAATGACTAGCGGAAAAGAGATGCTGGAGTTAATTGCCGGAAGGCAAAGTGACAGGAAATATCTGGATATTCCTGTTGAAAGGGAAAAGATTGAAAGGATATTGGAAGCCGGCAGAATATCTCCTTCTGCATGCAACGCACAACCATGGAAGTTCATTGTCGTTGACAAGGCGGAATTGAAAACGAAAATTGCAAAAGCTGCCGCCGCTAAGCTCATAGGGATGAATGTTTTTATCAACCAGGCACCTATGCTTATAGTAATAGTAAGGGAGAAGCCAAACTTTTCATCAAAGGTTGGTGCAACAATTAAAAATAAAGATTATTCCAGGATCGATATTGGCATTGCGGCTGAGAACATATGCCTTCAGGCAGAAGCAGAAGGGTTGGGATCATGCATGGTTGGCTGGTTCGATGAGCCTCTTCTTAAGAAACTGCTTTCAATACCGGGATCAAAAAGAGTTGAGCTTATTATAACAATCGGTTATTCCCGGAGCGAACAGAGGGAAAAGAAAAGAAAACCAGTCAACGAGGTAGTATCTTACAATAAGTATTAAGTTAAATGGCCCCCAACCCGCTAAAGAGGGCTAATTAAGTTTATATAGTGCTTCCTTCATTCTCCTGACAGCCTCGACAAGAAGTTCGTCAGAAGTTGCATATGAGATTCTTATACAGCATGGTGCACCGAAAGCTTCTCCTCCAACAAGAGCAACCTGCGCTTTGTCGAGAAGATATAGCGTGAGGTCTTCAGATGTCTTTATCAGTATCACTCCATCCGACTTGCCAAAGTAATGGCTAATATCTATCATCACATAGAATGCACCCTGTGGCACCCTGACTTTTATTCCTTTGACTTCTTTAAGCAGCTTGCAGATCAGATTGCGGCGACGCAAAAAGGCATCTCTCATTTTACCGCGCGAACCGTCATCCTTACTGATGGCAGCCAGCGCAGCCTTCTGTGCTATAGAGCAAACCCCTGAAGTAAACTGGCCCTGAAGCTTGTCAACTGCTTTTGCTATCCACAGCGGGGCGCCAATGTAGCCAATTCTCCATCCTGTCATAGCATAGGCTTTTGAAACGCCATTGACAGTTATCACCCTGTCGTAAATACCTTCGAAAGATGCCATGCTCACATGTTCACCTTTAAAAATAATATGCTCATAAATCTCATCTGAAATAATGAAAAGGCCCTCATGTCTCTTCACCACATTTGCAATCTCCTGCATCTCCTCCCTGGTATAAACCATTCCGGTAGGATTGGAAGGTGAATTGAATATTATCAGCCTTGTTTTCCTGGTTATGACAACCTCAAGCTGCTCAGGGCTCACCTTGAAGTCATTATCGATGGTAGCCTCGACAATAACGGGATTCCCTCCTGCAAGAATGATCTGGTCGTAATAGCTTACCCAATACGGAGCAAGGATGATCACCTCATCACCCGGATTGACTATCGATAGGATAACATTGATGAGCGAGTGCTTTCCGCCTGCAGAGACAACAATCTGATCGGGAGAGTATTTAATCCCGTTCTCCACCATGAATTTATTGGAAATGGCCTCTCTCAGGTCGTAGAACCCGGGGACTGGCGGATATTTCGAATAATTATCGTCAATTGCCTTCTTGGCTGCTTCTTTCACGTAATCAGGTGTATTGAAATCAGGTTCGCCAAGGCTCAGGTTTATTATGTCAAGTCCTTTAGCCTTTAACTCACGGCTCTTCTGCGCCATTGCCAGCGTTTGTGAAACTGAAAGCGATTTGATCCTGTCAGATAGATATTCCATAATCGGGTTTAAAGTTTGAAGTTTAAAGATTCGAGTTAAATTTAAGAAGAAAATTTAAAAAGAGAGCTTAGAAAAAATTATGTTTGCATTAAACTTAAATCTGATTGAAATGGAAAACCTGGCAGATATCCTGAAAATAAGCATCCCGGCGCTGCTTGTTCTTTTAACTGCATGGCTGTCGTTAAAGTATCTTATGAAGAACGATCAGGATAAAAGAAGACAGGAGCTTGTTCTTCAGGGAACCAGGACTGTGACCCCGATAAAACTGCAAGCGTATGAAAGGATAGTCCTTTTCCTCGAAAGGATATCTCTGGAATCGATGCTTGTGCGAATAAGTTCACCGGGTATGTCAGCATCCCAGCTTCATTCAGCTCTTCTTACTACTATAAGGAGCGAATTCGAGCATAATCTTTCACAGCAGATATACATGAGCCCACAGGCATGGGAAGTGGTAAGGAATGCCAGGTCAAACATGATCAAGATCATTAACAGTGAATTCGAGAAATTGCCCGAGAATACATCGGGAATGGATTTTAGCAAGAGGCTCCTTGAGAGCATTATGGAGCTGGATAAGGAGCCAACAAGGGCTGCTATCGACTATGTCAAAGGTGAAGTGGGAAGAATGATTTAAATCTATGATTGACCCCCGCTATCCGCCCATGGCGAATAGCTGCCCCCATCAGGGGGCGGGCCCCGCACAAGCGGGGCCGGGGGTCGTAAATTTTAAAGCAGCTCCACGCTTCTCTTTACAAAAGTACTGAGCTCTTCGCCTTTCAGCATGTTGTTTGCCAGCATTGCAATGTCGATAAGCTGTTTTACGATTTTGTTTTCTGAACCGTAAACTTCGAGAACCTCTTTTCTGGCATTTTCCAGATCGCCAAGTTCTTTCTTAAGCTTTTCGAGGTCATCTTTCTCAACCTGGCTTACTTCATCGGCTTTTTTCTTTTTCTGATCGCCTTCCATAAAAGCTATCTCTTCCTTTACCCTCTTCCTTTCAGTATCATTGGCAGAAAGCTTATCGCCGTCAGCCGATTTCAGATCATCATTGATCTTTATAATTAAGCTGTGGTTGGGGTTGATAACAAGATTATAACTGTCGGGCAGTTCACCGTAAAAGTTCATTCCGCCGCCAATTGCCGACATATCCTTCATCCTCCTCATAAACTCTGACTGAGTGATTGTCACTGGTGCTTCATTCTCGTCAAGAGTTTCAAATACGACATTGAAGATATCTTTTGATTTTCCTTGTACTGTAAAGACACTCTTAAGGTCCTCCTTCTGATCCTCAGAAAGCTTCGACTCTCTCATCTCTTCCTTCTGGATAAGCTTTTCAATTATATCCGAATCGACTCTTACAAACCTTGATGCAGTGAATTTAGATTCGAGGTGGTTTATTAAATGAACATCAAGCTGCCCGTCCATGAGAAGGACATCATATCCCTTTTTCTTTGCCGTCTCGATGTATGAATACTGATCGGTTTTATTGGTAGAGTAAAGGTATATCAGGTTTTTATTCTTGTCAGTCTGATTTTCCTTGATCAGCTTTTCGTACTCTTCGTATGTAAAATACTTATTATCAGTGTTCTTCAGAAGGGCAAATTTTGAAGCTTTCTCATAGAATTTCTCTTCTGTGATCATTCCATAATCTATAAAAAGTTTCAGGTTATCCCATTTCTTCTCAAATTCACCGCGATCTTTTTTGAAGATCTCATTAAGCCTGTCGGCCACTTTCTTTGTAATATGAGCTGATATCTTCTTTACATTGGCATCGCTCTGAAGATAGCTTCTTGAAACATTTAGAGGTATATCAGGCGAATCGAGCACGCCATGAAGCAGCATCAGGAATTCAGGAACTATGCCCTCGACAGAGTCGGTAACAAATACCTGGTTGGAATAAAGCTGAATCTTATTCTTCTGAATCTCAATGTTGTTTTTTATTTTCGGGAAATATAGAATACCAGTCAGCTTGAATGGATAATCAACATTCAGGTGTATATAAAACAAAGGCTCATCTCCTGCAGGATACAGTTCCCTGTAAAATTTCAGATAATCCTCTTCCTTAAGATCCGCAGGTTTGAGTGTCCATGCCGGTCTGGTATTGTTTATGATCTTATCCTTCCCGGTATCGACATATTTACCATCCTTCCACTCATGCTCTTTGCCGAACGCAATTTCAACCGGAAGGAATTTGCAATATTTTTTCAGGAGCTGTTCTATTTTGCTTTCCTCAAGAAAATCCTTCGAATCCTTGTCAACATGAAGTATCACGTCAGTTCCGCGGTTTTTCCTTTCAGCATCATCAATTGAATATTCGGGGCTCCCGTCACATGTCCATTTTACAGCAGTGGCATTCTCCTGCCACGACCTGGTAATCACTTCAACCTTGTCGGACACCATGAACGATGAATAGAATCCGAGGCCAAAGTGACCTATTAAAGTTGCAGTCTGTTCCTTGTATTTGTCGAGAAATTCGTTAGCACTTGAAAAGGCAATCTGGTTCAGATACTTATCTACTTCTTCCCTGGTCATTCCTATGCCGTTGTCAGATACCTTAATTGTTTTCTTTTTCTTATCTACTGAAACCCTGATAGTGGTATCGCCGACCTCGCCCTTATAATCGCCGGCAAGAACCATTGCATTTAGCTTCTGGGTTGCATCTACTGCGTTCGAGATCAGCTCGCGCAGAAATATCTCATGATCAGAATAGAGGAATTTCTTGATTATCGGGAATATGTTCTCAGTTGTCACTCCAATTTTTCCGGTTTCCATATATATAAGCTTTAGATTTTACGATTTTTATATGCCTCTCTCTTTCAAAAGATGTGCCACAGAAAATAACTGACAAATAGTCACAACTTCAGAATAAAACCAATATGTGGTTTTCCGATGATAATATATATTGACGCGAGGGATAGGAATCAGAAATATCCCGGAAACCTGATATATGCAACCAAAACTGCGATAGCCGACAGGATCAGGAAACCAAAGAGGAACCAGAGCGAAAAGTTTCTTCTCTTCTTAAAAATGGCAATACTGTGTTCGCTGATAATCTTTTTTACTGCATTGTGAAGCCTCAGTATTGTATTGGAATTCCTGGGAATATAAGCATCTACGTTAAACCTGACAACTTTTTTAAGATCTTCCATTTTATCGCCCGGGACCAGAAGAATGAGACCGGTACTTTGATCTATCCTTTTTATTTCCATCGTCATTTCGTCAATAATCTGGAATTGCTCCTTCGCATCAGGTACTCCTATGATCGCAACCTTGCATGAGCTGTTATCAGACTCCATATTGCACTGATTCAGAAAATCCTGTTTTGCGTGGAACGATAGCACCTCATACTGAGCTCCATCAGAAAATCTTTTCCTGACATCTTCGGTAAAAGTCCGATGGTCGTCATAGCATAATAATGTGGTAAGTAATTTTGCAGTCATGGCAATAAGTGTATTCCTGTTACTTTTTTTTATTTCTTGCATCAACATTGGAAGTGAACCTCCAGAACCCCTTTTTAAAGGTATATCCGTCGTAATAGTAATCCGAACCCATAAGCTTTGCTTCATTCTTCTGATCACCTGAAATGGATGCAAGATGGTCAAAGACAACAGTTTTGGGAGAGAGCATACGAAGGGTTATCACTCCTTCGGAGAAGTATTCTATAACAACACGTGATGACAATTTTTCATCCTTTCTGAGACAATTGTTTCCGAAGATAATATCTCCTCCGGGAGTGAATGTCATTACATCGATTATCTTTCTTGTTGTCGTCGAGTTTCCATAATCAATTCCAAGAATCAGGTAATGAGTCTCATTGTCTTTTTTAAATTGCTGCAGGGAATAATAGAGTGCTCCATACCAATCCTTTTCCGAATATGTTCTGTCCGAAGCCGGACCCTCCTCCCTGTTCTCACCGGTAAGCTTATGTACCTTGTTCATCTCTCCATGGGCACCCTTCCTGATAATATAGCAGAAATACTTGTTCCCGCTCTCCCTGAGGATGAGGTTCCAGGTTATGATCTTAACCTTTGAATCGGAAGAAACAATCTGGCCCAGGTACCTGAGGCCGGAGAATTTATGGGTAAACACGGAATCTGAAGCAGCGTAGCTGTCAATGATCACCTGGACAGAATCGTTCAGCCGTATCCTTTCGCTATCATCATTTGTATTGAGTATCCTTCTGAAGAGACTTTCCAGCAAAACATGAGTGTCAGGTGAAGCTGCCTTGCTATTTGCCTGTGGTATGAAGAAAAGAAAAGCTGATATTATAATAAAGGAGTATCTTCTCATAAAGGTTTTATATTTTTATCTGCTTCGTCGAGTAAAACCTTAAAACGGCTGCAGGCATCAGTTATTTCATCGTTACTTATTATTAGCGGAGGGGCTATCCTGACTGCGTCGGGGCAAAAGAGAAAATAATCGAGTACCAGTCCATGCTCAGGAGCGTGGGATATTGCCCAATTCACAGCTTCCTGTGTTTTTAACTGAACAGCAAGAAGAAGTCCTTCGCCCCTGATCTCTTTTATAAGAGGATGAAGAAGTTCTTTCCTGAAGATGGCAGATTTTGATTCGCATAACGAAACGAGGTTCCCATCTATTATTACTCCAAGCGATGCGAGTCCCGCTGCACAGCAAACAGGATGGCCGCCGAAAGTAGTAATATGCCCCAGTGGAGGGTTTGAAATTAGCGACGACATTATTTCATTCGAGGATATAAAAGCTCCGAGCGGCATTCCTCCTCCCAGTGCTTTTGCAAGAACCAGTATATCCGGAACAACACCGAACTTTCCGATAGCAAACATCTTGCCAGTTCTGCCAAACCCGGTCTGCACTTCATCGAAAACAAGAAGTGCACCGGTCTTTGAGCACCTTTGCCTGATATCCTCAAGGTAACCTGCAGCAGGGTAAATGACACCAGCTTCGGCCTGGACGGGCTCAATCACTACGCAGGCTGTCCTTTCATCAATAATATTGAGTGCTTCAAAATCGTTGAAAGGGATCTCCCAGGTATCAGGTAACAGTGGCCTGAAGGCATTCCTGTATATCTCGCTGCCCTGGATGCTCATGGCAGCATGCGTACTTCCGTGATAAGAATTTGTAAAATAGATTATTTTGCTCCTTCCGGTGAATTTCTTTGCCAGCTTAAGTGCTCCCTCAATCGCTTCGCTGCCCGAGTTGACAAAGTAACAGCTGCCAAGGGAACCCGGCAGAATGGATGCAAGACGTTCGGCATATTTTACCTNNCGGCGATTGAATCATCTCGCCATAGACCATAAGGTGCAGGTAAGAATCGACCTGGTCCTTAACCGCCTTTACCACTTTCGGGTGCCTGTGACCAGTGTTGCTGACCGAAACGCCTGATATGAGATCGATATATTTCTCGCCATTGGGGCCGAAGAGGTAAATACCTTCAGCTTTTTCAATCTCGAGCATAAGTGGTGCGGGGGATGTCTGTCCAAGATGGAGCAGGAAAAGTTGACGGTTGGTTAACATTTGATTGATGGTGATTATTTGGCCATCACGTTTATGTCGTTAAGGAGAGTATCCCTGAATGATTTT